>CAYQTB010000021.1:0-30083 GCA_964420315.1 uncultured Thiothrix sp.
TTTTTCCAGTTGGCGAGTTTTATTACGCAGATACGCATTGTCAGCGCTTGCATCCTGATAGTTGCGCCGCAAACCTGCCAGCTCGGTCAAACACTGGGCAGATTCACGTACATAATACCATTTCACAACCCATCCCCCCATCAACACGCCGATCAACAGCGCCACACTGAGCAAGAGCACTATTTGGAGTGCGAGATAAAGCATCGTAGCTACTCCTTCAACACGGTAATTTCAATCCGACGATTGTGTTGCGAATCTGCGGCACTTGCCTCCACGATGGGGCGGGAGGAACCATAGCCCTTGGCTCGCACTTGCTTGGCTTCGATGCCTTGGGACAATAAATAATTGCGGATCACTTCGGCACGAGCCTGACTGACCGTCAAATTACCCAGTGCCGTACCTTCATGGTCAGTATGCGCCGATACCTCAATAATAATCTCAGGCTGTTGACGCAATTCAGCCAGCACGTGCTCTAATGCGGCGACTGCTTTGCTGTCTAACTCGGCTCTGGAATAATCGAATTGAATCGCGCTTAAGTCAATTTTCTCGACAGGGTAACGCTTAGCCGGAATATGCAAACCTGACACAGGCACAGGCGGGGCATCCAAATTGTCAGACGCTGCGGATGCCGTGCTGACGGGAATAAGGCGGTTCTCAACGTGGCGTACCCCATCAATACCGCTAACGATTTGCTGCAGGCGTTGCAGCTCAGTTTCACCTGCAACGGTTCCAGTCAACACACCGTCACGCCCATTGAAGTGAACTAAATGCGTGGGCAAGCCTGCCTCCGCTAACGCTTGGCGGGTACGCTGCAACAAATCCGTTTCAATCGCCGGTTGCTGCACCCATAAACTCAACAGGGTTAAGACAGTGACAGTGAGCAACGCCAATAGCGCCGCGAACGGCATGACTTGCTGTTTGCTCACGGTGAACGCAGAAAAAGCCATTCGACACTCCCAATCTATTACTCGAACCATAGAATATAGACCAATGGTTGAATCTTGAGATTAGAAGTATCGTGATATACCCGCCAGCGACAGCAGGACAGAGGGGAATAAGCGGCAGACTAACAGGATAAGCTGTTAATTTAAAAGAATTAGCGGTCAATTACGTAATAAACGACAGAATCTCGCGGGCTTCTTGGCGTTGCTGCTCACCACCCTCAGTCAATACATCCTGTAAAATGTCAGCCGCTCCTTCTGAATCACGTAAATCCAAATACGCACGGGCAATATCGAGCTTGAGTGCGGCGTCGGGGTTTTCATCCAAGGAGGGCATAATGCTCACCGTCACGGGTGAGTCAGTCATGATAGCGGGCGGCACATCCGCAGGTGTCGTTGACGTTGACTCGGCTGCCAGACCACCAGTAGCAACCGCAACCGCTGCGGGTTGTTCACGCTTACGGCGCAACAGCCACAGTAACGGCAAAGTCAACAGCGCCAATAATCCCAGTAATATCCACGGTAAATTGCCCGAACCGGCGGCTTTGGTTTCCGCAACCGCTGCCGCTGCACGAATCTGTTGCAGATCGTTCTGCAATGCTTCGTTTTCACGCTGGATTGCTGCCAGTTGTTCCTCTAACGTAGTATTGGCAACTTTACTCGCAGACAAGGCTTTTTCAGCCTCATCCAAACGCTGTTGCCAGGTATTATCAACAGGGGCAGGAACAGGTTCGGCGGTGGCAGTGAGAGGCTTACCGCTTGCTGCCTCATTCACCATTTCCTGTAAGGCGGTATTTTCCTCTTCAAGTATCGTGATGGTTTCTTCGAGTTCAGCGACCTGTGCTGCTAAGGCTGTTACTTTCTCTTGAAGCGCCGGATCAACTCCCTCGGCTGGCTTGGGGGCAGGCGGTTTGAGATCAGGAATATCAGCAGGGTCCGGCAACTGGAGCGTTTTGCCGACGATCAGGCTATTAACATTGTCACCGCGGAAAGCCTGCGGATTACGCTTGAGGATTTCCTGCATAATGACTTGACGATTCCCATAATCGGGATATTTCTCAGCAACAATCTTGCTCAAGCTGTTGCCGGGCTGGATTTCCCATGTATTGTCTGCCGCCAAAACCGTGCCAGACAGACACATACCTGCCAGTGATGCAGACACCAGCACCTTCAACAAACGGGTATGCACCTGCGGGTAAAAATAGGTCAGTTTTTTCATGGTTAGTTAACCAGTGTATCCATCAGGTCAATCATAAATTCGGTATCTTCCTGTTCCTGTATTTCCCAGCCTTGTAAGCCCATGCTCTCCAAGACACCTTTGCCTTTAGGGTCGGTACTCATGGCTGGCAAAATACGGCGTAATGGCTCATGCTGTTCCTGCAAACGTGGGCTTGCCAACAATACATGGCGAATCACGTGTATTTCACTGCGAATCAATTCGCGTAACTGACGCTGAATCATCCCGGAAAGTGTTTCAAACGCATCCCGCAGAAAAAATCCGACATCCGCCTCGCCTTGCAACAAGCGTTTAGCCACCAACACATAGGTATCCACCGTGTGTGTCTGAACATTTTGCGCCGACAAATCCGCAGGCTCTAACATAATCATGGCAATCAGGTTCACGTCCGGGTCATCGGTTGACGCAATGCGAATACCAGGCGCTAAATCCTCAACACGCTTTACTGGCGAATCAGCCGCCACCGCAATAATCGCCTCATCCGATTTGTGCAAGGGCGTCGCAATGGCAGTAAAGCCTTTTTCCCGCACTAACATCGCCGCATCAAAGGGGTTGGCGTAAATCAGGTCGATCCCATCGTCCTGAATCACGGTACGCTGGCTGGCGAAGTCATCAAATAAATCCACATGGATAGGCACACCTAACTGGCGTTGCAACCATGTATTAAAAATATACCAACCTGCAATTTGGGCTGGTGGAAAGTCTGGGCTGACCGTCAGGACATAGGGCTTCACTTCAGACCTCCGCTTGCTTTAATTGAGCGTAATACGCAATGCAGGTTTCGACCTGGGTGCGCGAAGGCTTACGCCTTACCGAGGTGCAACTGATGGGATTACCAGCCCGCACATTGAGGATAATGGTGGCGTATACCCAGTAATAGCGCCCATCCTTGCATAAATTTTTAACATATCCATGCCATTTCTCACCCCGTGCCACCGTTTCCCACGCATCCTTAAAAATGGCTTTCGGCATATCAGGATGGCGCAGAATACAGTGCGGTTGTCCGAGCAACTCCGCCTCAGTATAACCAGACATTTCCACAAGTGCCTGATTACAATGGGTAATAATGCCGCGCAGATCCGTACTCGAAACAATGAGCTTCCCTTCTGGAAAAGGAATTTCCTCATCTTTAACCAAAACACGGCGCGAAGCACCGTCGTAGTAGCATAACCGATGCTCGGTATACGGCTCTCTTACATCCTTGTTTGTCATATCTTCCATCGCATCACTCCTTGTTGGCTTCCCATAGCCTAGGACAGCATCGCTGCAAACCGTCAGGCACTGATTGAGACAACTTTATTGTTATGGCATTGAGATTAGCTATTTAGATAATTTTGGCAATACTCTCGGCAGCACGTTTTACATCCAAGAAAATCAAGCCAAGACGCGCATTAGGTTTTGCCAATACAGTCACTACCGCCTCATTGCCCGCATGGGTCATCAGAATATAGCCTTTAGCACCTTTGATCAGCACCTGCTCCAGCGCACCACGCGCTAACTCTTCCGCGGTCCGATCCCCTAGTGACAACATCGCGGCACTCATCGCCCCGACCCGGTCTTCATCCATACCACCCGGCAACATGGAAGCCATCATCAAGCCATCCGTAGACAACACCGCAGAC
This sequence comes from uncultured Thiothrix sp., assembly GCA_964420315.1. Lineage (GTDB taxonomy): Bacteria > Pseudomonadota > Gammaproteobacteria > Thiotrichales > Thiotrichaceae > Thiothrix. The sequence continues at coordinate 3,801 of CAYQTB010000021.1, forward strand.
GCTTCAATGTCCGCAGACGAACCGTTTAGGTCACTAAGAATGGAGTTCAGCATTTCAGAGCGCATGTCGTTTTTTCTCCTTGGTTATCAATCGTTAATTTCAAGTTACACAGGTATTTCAGTATTGCCGTAACGCATTCCCAGCGCCCACACCAACCGTTTGAAATCAGGCTGGTTGAATTGTGGAATGCCGCCAATAATCAGGGTAAAACGGTTCTGACCAATGTACAGCGGCCAAAAACCCACCTCACTGTTACCACTGGCATCCACCAGACCCCACGCCCGTTGGCGATAGCCTAGATTGCCGTGTAACAATTCTTTATGACGCGCATACACCGCCGTCAAGTTAGCACTCAATGCCGCCAGCTCTTCCGCTGCCTCATGGGTAAAACCGGCACTGCCCAGATACAGCCCCCGGCTTTCTGCCAAAATCGCCTTGCCTTCGTCAGAAAGGGTGCGCAGCAACTTGGGCAACAGACGTTCCAAGGTTTCTTGCGGGGCAGATTCACTTTGCTCCTGTCCCAGAATCATCCCGGCTTCCTGCATCCAGTGAACAAACTCCAACGCTCGCTTTTTCTTGTAACCACTTAGCTCACAGGCAACCTCGACCGTAAACAGGGGGGTAGTCGCCTCCTGAAACAAACGGTGCAAAAACAAGCGCCCCGGTTCAGCAGCATTGTCCTGCACCGCATAATAAGTACCCGCTGGGGTAACACCCAGATGCAAATTGTCTGTAAGTATGTACTCGCTCATCGGTTAGTGACTCCCGGATCCAGTGAAAACAACAGCGCCTGAATCAGCATGGTGACATCTTTGCGGCTGCGGGCATCCACTTCAAATACCGGTGCCTGCAATGACAAGGACTCCAGATAGCGCCGGTGCTCGTCTAAACCCGGCTTGCGGTGTAAATCCATGCGCGTCACCCCGACCACCATTTGCTGCTTTTCGATAAAGTCACGGAACGCATTGGTATAGAAACGAATGTCCTGAAACGGATCCTTGCGGGTATTATCCAATAACAAGATCAAACCGATCCCGCCTTTGGTGAGAATGTCCCACATGAAATCAAAACGTTCCTGACCGGGCGTGCCATACAAATGCACACGCTCGTTTTCACTTAACCGAATCAAGCCATAGTCCATTGCCACGGTGGTTTGTGGCTTGCGACTTTTCGTCATGTCTGAAGCATACTCATCGGTCACAATCGGTTTTATATCACTGATGGCAGCAATAGCAGTAGTTTTGCCTGCACCAACAGGACCAGTAAAAATAATTTTGCGGTTGATCATGCTACTCATAAAGCTATTTCGTTCCCCCTCCCAACAAACGCTTCAATAAGCGCGAGAAGAAGCCACGACTTTCTTGCTTCGGCTTCTCTTTTTCCCGACTTTTGAGTTTGTTTTGATCCATTTCAAACAAGTTAAGTGCATTGGCTGCCGTGTGGAACGCGAAGACATAGCGTTGTGGAATAGCCAAAGCGCTAGCAATATCCAGTGAGCTTGCCGGACGTTGGCTCCACAAGGCAGCGATACGCATGATATGGGGGAATTGCTCAAGGCGTGTCAGGTTGGGCCAGTATTTCAAGAAAATTTTCTGCTCAATCTCAACGCCGCGCCCTAAGCGACCTCGCGCAGTCAGTAAGCTGCTAACCCACACAAAGGCTTCCAGATCCAACAAGGCATTGGCATCATGCGAGGCTTGCTGCTCCAAGCGTTCGAGTTCCGCACCGTTGGGTATATGTAGCGCAAACTGCCCCGCTTGTACGGGATTATTGCACAAGACGCGGAATTCTTCTGACCGAATGTCCAATGTGCAATAAGCAAGCCCCTGCTGCGGCATCAACAAAGCGTAATCTTTTGCTGATAATTTGAGGTATACGGTTTGCTGTGACTCTTTAGCAGCCCGCATCGCCTCCAAAACCGTACTCAACAGGTAATTTTCAGGGGTAAACAATGCCACTTCTGCCACCGATTGTACGTCATCGTGTTCACCACACAGCGCTTTCCAGCGGCTTTCCGCCTCCTCTTGGGATAATGAATCATCAACAGGACGGTCGACTTCTTCCAAGGGAATATCGGCTTCTGCCGGGTCAAATACACGGGTGGCAATATCCACTACTGGCGCTGGCATAGGAGGCGGCACGTCCTCTGCCACATCCTCTTCATCGGGCAGGTTAATTACCAGCGAGCGAAACTTTCTGTCAGGTCGCTCAGCATGTGCCGGTATCCCAAACGGTTGCGGAAGGTCGCGAAAATGTGTTTCCGCGTGCTGCACCAGTGGCTTTGCAGCAGAAGCGGTAGCATTCACCAGCGGGCGCTGCGCCTTATGACTCTCTGATTCCAGACTAGCCACCAACTCATGCACCCTGTCAGCCGCATCGGTTAAGGCGCGTGACGTTAACGGCTTAGGAATCCAGATACAATTCGGTAATTCAGCAGGGTGTACCGACAAAATAATACCGGGTTTATGTAAAGCTGCTCGTTGTTGCCAGTCTTCCTTGGCATCTGGGTGGTCGTGATCCAGAATAAAGGCATCTGCCTCAGCTTCTGGCACAACCCGAAACAAATTGCGCCCAGCACCTGAGAAAAAAAACTCAAGTATCGCCCGGTTGTGCGGGCTAATCGCCAGCAGCGCAACTCTCAAAGGGTCTGTTTTAGAATGTTTCAGCATAAATCCAGCCTGCTTATCGTTATTTTTTTACCATTGTGCGGATTCCTGCTGCTTCTCCAGCCACAGGGCAGAAACCTCACGCCCTGCATCCTGCATCTGCTTAATCATGGTATCCAGCCCATCCTTGCTGCGCGTGTACTGATAAATGTTCACAAGCTCCTGTTCCATTGCCTCGTCGGTGTTGCCTGCGAGAACTTCGACCTCTAACAACTCGCGGGCAGTATCAATCTGACCATACTCCAAACAAGCAAAAACTTCCTCCATCACATTGGAATATTGTGCGGTTTCCTGCCAACGTTCAACAGTGAGCAACTTAACCACCGAAGTCTCCTGCCCCGTGGATAAGACAGAACCTTCCCGCCACTGTTGATGATCACCAAGTTCCGCAGAAGTCTCTAACCATTGCTGGAAAAACAGCTCATCTTGCCGACTCAAGTCATCTTTCACTAAGCTGAATAAACGTTCACGCAATAACGAACCCGCATTGCCCAAGGACAGAAACAAATCTTGGAGGCTGCCAGCCAAACGGCCACGCAACGTCTCGTGTTGTGCCAACAAAATGCGTTGCGTATGTGCCCGTAAATCCTGCGGGTAGCGGCGGACATGATGAGACAGAAACCGCCATGCGCCTAACAGGTCATGGTACTGATGCAAACGCAGCTGACGCTCAGACGCAAGACTGAAAATCAAGGGCAATTCCGGCGGGGGCTGGGCTTTCCCGCTGCGCAATAATTTTCCTAACATAATTTCAAGGTCACACCAAACACTCGATAACGGTTTATAGTATATTCTATCCGAATAGAAGAAGACGTTTTAATCATAGTCTACAAACAGCAGGAAAACATGCTTTTTCTGATCAAAGGTGAAGTTCTCTATTGGGGTGATGCTGTTACAATAGAGCCGCCTAGTGATTTAAGGGCAAGAGGACGCCGATGTTTTATCTAACCATACAAATTGCTTTCTTGTTAGCCTTAGCTACTGTGAGCGGACTAGCCATCGGGTGGTGGGCTGGCAGTAAAACGGCTCAATCACGCACACTGACTCAAGAAACAGCCGACAACCCTTTTGAGGCGCGGTTTCGCCTAGAACAATGCCATCGGGACAATGCCGCGTTGCGCCGTGACCTGAAAGAGGCAGAAGAACGCACGGAAAAACTAACTGCCCGCCTCGAAAACAGTACACAACAGGATAATGATGTGCTGGAACGCCTAGAAACCTATGAAATCCGGCTACAAGCCTTGCTGGAAGACTTGCAAATGCGTGATGACACCATTGCCGTTTTGGAAAATGAGTTGGAACAATTGCGGGCGCGTAGCAATAACACATGATGTTTCGCCAGACACCTGCTAGTATCATTGACCTAATTACTTTGTTTTGATGAACTCAATAAATAAGACAAATACATGACAACCAGAAATACCTCTTCAGCTTCGCTGCTTGAAAAAGACCTGGAAATTGTTGGCAACATTGCCTTTCAAAATAATTTATACATTCACGGAAAAGTGAATGGCAATATCGCCGCCCCTATGGATTCGCGTGCTGCCTTGTATATTCAGGGTGATAGCGAAGTGACAGGGGAAGTACGTGCGCCACTCATTATTGTTTCGGGTACTATATCGGGCGATGTATTTGTTTCGCGCCGTATTTCCCTAAAATCCACCGCCAAGATTAATGGTAATATTCACTACGTGGAAATACAGATGGACGAAGGTGCTGAAGTTAACGGCGTACTTGCTAGTATGAACAGTATTTCTGATGATCAATAAGAAATCATCATTATTTTATTAAAAACTTATACACAAAATCTAAAACAATGCTACGCTTAGCGGCGTGGGAGTGTCCGTAAAGGGAGGCAAGGATTGCTCGTATAAACTTGCAGCTTTCTAGGAAACATGAAGGCTACGCGTGTTAGGTTTGCATCTTATGCGACCGTCACCCACACTTTTTCAAAGTCAACTTTTGTGGAGATAAAACAATGACTCAATATCGTCTGCTGATTGCTGCTCTGCTGGCTGCATTTGCCCTGACCGCCTGCGGCGAAAAAGCTGCTGAAGCGCCTAAAGCTGATGCGCCTGCTAAAGCTGCTGCACCTACTGCTGAGCAAGCTGCACCTGCTGCACCTGCTGCTGAGCAAGCTGCACCTGCTGCACCAAAGTAATCACAGGCCGTTAGGCTGTTGAATACGAAACAGGGTGAATTTTTTCACCCTGTTTTATTTTGTGGGGACTCCTTCGTCTGGCATAATCGGCTTCTGTTCTTTAGGCAAGCCACTACCCATGAGTTACTACCAACACCATGTCTTTTTCTGCACCAATCAACGCGCTGATGGCGAGTCCTGTTGTGCGCAATTTGATGCCCAAGCCATGCGCGACTACGCCAAGCAACGCACCAAGGACTTAGGCTTGCACAAAGACGGTAAATCCCGTATCAATTCTGCTGGCTGCTTAAACCGTTGTGCCGAAGGACCGGTTATCGTCGTTTACCCTGAAGCCGTTTGGTATACCTACATCGACAAAGACGATATTGATGAAATCATCGGAAGCCACTTGCAGCAAGGCAAGCCCGTTGAACGTTTAATGCTCGACTCGGCATGATGGGCAAACTGCGGCATTATGCCCGCTTGATACGTCTTGACCGTCCGATTGGTATTTATTTATTGCTATGGCCGACCTTGTGGGCGCTGTGGATAGCGGCTGAAGGCGTGCCCGACCTCTTGGTGCTGCTGGTGTTTGTTGTGGGTGTGGTGCTCATGCGCTCCGCTGGTTGTGCCATCAATGATTATGCTGACCGCGAGGTTGACCCACACGTTGCCCGTACCAAAACCCGTCCCTTGGCGGCTGGGCACATTGCCCCGCGCGAAGCCTTGGGCGTGTTTGCGGTGTTGGGGTTAGTCGCCTTCGCTTTGGTGTTATTGCTGAATGGGTTGACCATCGCACTCTCGGTGGTGGCGGTATTATTGGCGGCTACCTACCCGTTTATGAAACGCTTCCATCATTTACCACAAGTGCATCTGGGAGCAGCGTTCGCTTGGGCAATTCCGATGGCGTTTACCGCCGTGACGGGCGTATTACCGCCAGTAGTGGCGTGGTTGCTGTTTATGGCAGCCGTACTGTGGACAACCGCCTACGACACCATGTACGCAATGTGTGACCGTGAGGATGACGTGAAAATTGGGGTTAAATCCAGCGCAATTTTATTCGGGCAACACGACCGCTTGATCATAGGCATCTTGCAGCTACTCATGCTGGCGTTGTTGATTACCGTTGGGATTCTCAGTGGGCGCGGGTCTTGGTATTGGCTGGGGTTACTGGCGGCTGCAATGCTCTCAGTCTATCAGCAATGGTTGATTCGTGAGCGTGAACCGCAACCGAGTTTACAAGCGTTTCTGAATAACCATTGGTTAGGCATGGCAGTATTCGCTGGAATTGCAGCCGATTATGCTTTCTGAAGCAGATTCCGCTACAATTAGCGGCCTTATGACACTCTTGAGCCTGTATTATGTCCAGACAATCCAGTTTTACCCGTGAAGAACTCCTGCAATGTGGTCGTGGCGACATGTTCGGCCTCGGCAATGCGCAATTGCCAACCCCGAACATGCTGATGATGGATCGCATCCTCGAAATCAGTGATAACGGCGGGGCTGCGGGTAAAGGTCGTATTTTAGCAGAATTGGATATTACCCCTGATTTATGGTTTTTTGACTGCCATTTCCCCGGCGACCCGGTAATGCCCGGCTGTTTGGGCTTGGATGCCATGTGGCAAATCATCGGTTTTTATCTGGCATGGTTGGGCAACCTTGGTCACGGTCGTGCCTTAGGCGTGGGTGAAGTAAAGTTTTTTGGTCAAGTATTGCCAACCGCTAAAAAGGTAACGTACAAAATTGAACTGACCCGTGTGATTACCCGTAAGCTGGTAATGGGAATCGGTAACGGCAGTCTGGAAGTCGACGGTCGCGAAATTTACAGCGCAAAAGACTTGCGGGTGGGCTTGTTCACCTCGACAGCGAATTTCTAAGACGATAATCGTTGTGAACGTGCAAGCCGAGATTGAACTTTCTATTCAATAGCGCTAAGATGCTGCGCTTTTCGCATATACCCGAATAACTTGAGGATTTCAACATGAAGCCCGGCATTCACCCTAACTACAGAGAAGTCGTCTTTCAAGACCTGACTAGCGGCTTCGCGTTTTTGACCCGCTCCACGGTTAACACCAGAGAAAACATTACTTGGGAAGATGGCAAAGAATACCCACTGGTCAAAGTGGAAATTTCCAGCCAATCTCACCCCTTCTACACCGGCAAGCAAGCGGTTAGCACCACTGCGGGTCGTGTGGAAAAGTTCAAGAACCGTTATGCACGTGGCAAGTAAGCCCTAGCAGACTGTTCCAGAATCATGCATCATTAAAAGGCGCTTTAACCAGCGCCTTTTTTATTTTCGATGGAGAATGATAATATGCGGCTAACCACTTTTATTTCCAGCATCCTGCTTAGCAGCACCGCCTTGCTCGCAGGGTGCTCGGTCAGCCCGGTCACGGGTGAAAAGCAATTGGCGTTAATGTCCGAAGCGGAGGAAATTCAAACCGGGCAACAAGCCCACCGTGACATCATTGCGAAAAATCCCCCGTATCAAGATGCGCGCGTACAAGCCTACGTCAGCCGTATCGGACAACTGATGGCAGCACAAAGCCATCGCAATAACCTACGCTACACCTTTACCGTATTGGATGACCCTGCTGTCAATGCGTTTGCCTTACCGGGTGGCTATATCTACATCACGACCGGCTTGATGGCGTATATGAACTCCGAAGCCGAACTTGCCGGGGTGTTAGGGCATGAAATCGGTCATGTTGCTGACCGCCACAATGTCAGCCAAGCCTCTTGGGGGGTTGTGGGGAGCATTGCCACCAGTGTCCTCAGTGAAAAACTCGGCAATAAAGACTTGATCAACACCATCGGTGAGCTGGGTTTAAGCAATTACAGCCGCACCCAAGAACTGGCAGCCGATGGCTTGGGTGCTGAATACCTCGCCCGTGCCGGGTATGACCCCGCCAACATGGCAAATGTCATTGCCACCCTGCAAGCTTACGATCAATTCAAAGGCGGCGGCTCCGACCCTTACCGTGACTTGTTCTCGACTCACCCGAACAATGATGTGCGCCTACAACAACTCATTGGGCAAGCACGGCGTTACGGCAGCGGCACACGCGATGCCGGGCGTGATACTTACCTGCGCCAGATCGAAGGCTTACGCCTGCCACTGGGCAATGGGCAAACCGTACAGGTGCGTTTGATCACGGCTCGCCCCGGCGATAACTTCAATGCACTGGCGGCATCCAGTCGCTTAAGCAATAACGCGGCAATGCACCTGCGGGTACTGAACGGGCTGTTCCCGAATGGTGAACCCGTTCCCGGTCAATTGGTAAAAACCATACAATAACGAAGTGGCGTATAACTCACTACAAACCGTTGTAGGGGGTTAACGCTGGCGTCTGCGGGTTAATCTGCGGACGCTGTGTTGGCGTCAGGTTTAGCTTTTCGCCAGCGGCACGGATGCAGTAGCGTAAGCCCATGCGGTAGCAGCGTTGCGCGTTTTCCGGCTCTTTCATGGTTTCCAGCAATTCTGCCAGTTCTAGGTAGCCTTCGGTATTGGGTGCTTGATTGAGGCTGGCTTCGTAATAGCTTTTCGCCATGCCCCATAGTTTTTGCTGGTTATACAAACGCGCTAATAACAACAGCAACGCCGGATTATTGGCGGGTTGGCTGAGCTGCCATTTTTCTGCTTGTTGAATGGTATTACCGAGACTATGGTGTTGAGTCCGCCCGTACAAATCTGCCAAACCATCATCCCAACGCTTGCTGAGAATATTGCTGATAAAACTGTTACACGCCAAATCATCCCCCGCTGCGTGCAACGCTTGCGCATACAACACAATGGCTTCGTGATTGTCACGAATCGGCGTGGGTAATTTTTTCCACATTGCCTGTAACTTATCGGTTTGCCCGCCTTTAGCATAATGCTGGAACATGGCTTTCAGGGTCGCGCCTTGTACCTTTACCATATCATCATTTTTCAATAAGTTTTGCTTGGCTAAATCCGGCAATAATCCCAACAGTGTGTCCCAGTTTTCTTGCCGGTACAACACTTTCGCCAACAACTTCAAGACGTAAGGGTGTTTAGGGGATAATTCCCGCAAACGTATCAAGGTTGCTTGCGCTTGTTCCAACTGCCCGCTACCAAACTGCATTTCGGCTTGTGACACCCCGACTGCGACATTGGCTTTGCTATCGCTCTCAATCGCCTGCTTGAGTAATTCGTCACGGCGCTCATAGGCTTCGCGCATGTGAGCAGCCCGTGCAGCAGCAAGATAATTCAGCAAGGGCGTATCGCTGTAAGGCGCATGATCCACCAACAGCTTCTCAGCTTTATCCCAATGACCTTCGGTTAATTGGATCAAACCTCGTGTCAGGGCGCGGTTGGCTTTGCTCCCCAAACGTGCGGCACGAAAGCGACTGAAACTGCGGCGCATTCCGAACCCGTGACGCAACAAGCTGACCAGCAAATAAAAACCCACACATGCCAGCAACACCAAAACAGCGAGCGTGGCAGTCTTCATTTCCAGACTCCACACACCCCAAGTAATGGTGGCAATACCGGGATGCGCCAGCACTAATTGCCCTAGCCACACAAGCAGAGCGATCAAGATCAGCGATATGACTAGGTAAAACATCATTCGCGCTTGCCTCCCTCTGACTCGGCCTTGTCAGCTTTATCAGTTTTCTTGTCAGTCTTGTCAGGTGTCTCGGTCTCGACCTTATTCAGTGTATCGGCATCATTTGAGGGTGCACGGTTTGCTTCGATCTGACGCGCACTCTCTAACTGCTTAAGGCTGGCAGAAATATCGGGAAGAACCGGCTGTAACTCTATTTTGGCAATGTCATCCAACTCCGTCAGCAAGGGCTTTGCCTGCTCTGGCGAGTAATAGCTACCCAGCGTTTCCCGAATCAAGTTTAGTTGCGCCTTAAACCCCGCGACATCCCCCCGAAGCACCAATAAACGCAAATTTTCCAACCGTAATTGCAACAATTGGAACAAATGCAAGCGTGCATCCGCATCCAATTGCCTCTGCAAAGGCTTATCGTGTTGGCGGATGACTATCGCATCATTCAGGGTTTCCAAGGCCTTGCGCTTATAGTCTGCCCACAAGGAATTACCTTCCACCGCCGTATCGGCATCCTCTGCGACTGGCTTGATCTCTTCTGCCAGCGGGGTTGCGGGTAGTGCAGGCAAAGGTTTCAACCCCAACATCATGGCATTAATGCGTTGCGACACGCCCACAATATCCGGTATTGATACAGCCTCTAGGCTCGACATATCCCGCGCAATTTGTTGGCGCACCGGCAAGTAATTCACGGAACCAACTTTCGCCAGCAAGGCATCCGCTTCCTTCAAGGCAGTAATCGCTGTGCGTACATCTTTTGCCAGATGCAACTGGCGGGCTGCCAGTTTTAATAAAAATTCAACCTCAGCAATTTGCCATTCAGCCGCACTCGCCGGGGTTGCGCTTTGCTGCATTTTCGCCTGCAAAAACGTCACCTGCTCCACTTGTGAAGCGACTGTATCCGCAAACTGGCGGGTTTGGTGTTGCAACCGTGCCATTTCCTGCAAGGCTTGCTCATTATTGCTGAGCGCTTTGGCGGTTTTGACGTCTAAATCCTCCCGTAAGGTATTCAAGGCATCACTGGTCGGCACGGTCTTGATCTGTTCACGCAAGGTAACAATTTCAGCCGCATTATGACGCGCCTTATCGTTCATACGCTGCCAATGTTTATAGCCCGCAGCAATGCCGATGGCGGTAAAAGACAGCGCCAAGATAGACACAAATATAGCAAAACGTGCACCAGTCGCTTTCGGATGAGATGCGGTATTCCCAAACTCGGCATCCGAGTGCATCGGCTCAACCGCATCCACGGTGGTGTGCAAAGTCCCGTTATCAGCTTCGTATATCGCTGGTTTATCAATCATGCTTGGAACTCCTGTGCCCAATGGATAAGTGCCTGCAACATGGCACTATCACCGGGGTTGTCTGCAACGCAAATAGTTCCGGTAAATCCAACAGTGCGTGCCGTGGCAAACATCCGCTGGCTCCCGACCAACAAGGGAACCGTTTTTATCCAATCGGGATTATCCAGCAGGGTGAGCAAATTCAATAATCCCTCACTGCTGGTGATGGTGATTATATCAAGCTGCCGCTGTTCATGAAGGTATTTCAGGTGGCTGGCACTGATTTGAGGGCAAACTCGCCGGTACACATCCAAGTAAGCCACCCGCGCACCGCGTTCCCGCAAGGTATCGGCGAGTAATTCCCGCCCGCCTTGCCCGCGAAAAATCAGGATACGCTGCCCGCCCAAGTGCTGCGTTTGCGGTAATGCCAAGAAGTCTTCACTGGTAAAACCGCGAGTGGGAACCCAATGTGCCGTGAAACCGTGTTGTTGTAATACCTTTGCCGTTTGTTTGCCAATCGCCCCCAAGGTCAAGGTATGCAGCGCCGCCCGCTGCGCTGCGTCCATTGCTTGCAAGCCGTATTCCACCGCATTCGCGCTAATAAATACCGCCGTGTCATAGTGTGATAACTCTGCCAACATGAGCGGAATGGTCGCCTGCTCATCGAGTGGGCAAATCTCAACCATTGGCAACAACAATACTGTCGCGCCCGCTTGTTCCAACGCTTGTCGAAATCCTGCGGCTTGATGCGCGGGGCGGGTAACGACAATGTGCAAGCCATGCAGTGCTTCAGGCATGAATACCCAGTAAAGCCAGTACTTTATCCCCGCCTTGTGCCAGCAAATTCTCCGCAATTGCTACGCCTAAGGCATCCGGGTCAACGGTACAGCCCCGTTGCTCACAGGCATACATCGCAGAACCATCGGGGAATCCAATCAACCCACGCATCCGTAATGCCCCATCTTGCAACTCGGCAAACCCTGCCACCGGTACTTGGCAACCACCGTTGAGACGCTGGTTCATGGCACGCTCGGCACGCACACACACCGTGGTTTCCGCGTGACACAAAGGAGCCAGTAACTGTTCCACGCGTGGATCGTTGCGGCGGCATTCGATCCCGACAGCCCCTTGCCCAATCGCAGGCAAGCTCTGTTCGGTGGATAAAAAGGCGGTAATTCGTGCTTGGAATTCAAGCCGAATCAACCCCGCTGCCGCCAGAATAATCGCATCGTATTCACCGTTATCCAGTTTCGCCAGCCGGGTATTGACGTTGCCACGCAAATCCTTGATCTGTAAATGCGGGTAACGGGCGCGGATTTGGGTTTGGCGGCGCAAACTCGACGTACCCACGACAGCACCTTGGGGCAATTCGTCTAAATTCTTGTAGCGGTTGGAAACAAACGCATCACGCGGATCTTCGCGTTGCAAGATCACCGGCAGATGTAAACCTTCGGGGAATGCCATCGGCACGTCTTTCATGGAATGCACCGCAATATCTGCAGAACCTTCCAACATCCCCAACTCTAGCTCCTTGACGAACAGACCCTTGCCGCCAATTTTAGACAGCGGACTGTCGAGAATTTTATCACCACGAGTCACCATTCCCACCATTTCAATCTGGAGGTCAGGGTGAAGGGCTTGCAAGCGATGGGCGACGTGTTCAGCTTGCCACATGGCAAGTGGGCTGGTGCGGGTAGCGATACGAATAATCTCGGCCATGATTCCTGCGCGTGTCTGGTTGAATGAGGGAATGCTAGCCTAGCACTTTACGGCAAAGTCCGGGTAACTTCCATCCTCAGCAAATATTTACGATTAAATTTTAATCAAAACCCTTGTATTTTTTTTCATTCAGGCTACATTAAGGATACGACCAACGGAATGAAAAAATAACACGGAAGTTATCCTAATTTCTTCCTCTTAACGTGGTTGTTCAAGGACGGGCGAGATGATCAGCCCCCATATGTTTCGCTTGTAACGTGCCGGATCTTTAGCCCGGATTCGGCACTTCCTTGATTAATTTCCTACAGCACCGAGTGCAACATTTTTGCACTCAGTAAAATCAACAACACCGCGAACACCTTTTTCAATGCCGCCACCGGCAAAGTATGCGCTAAGTTTGCTCCTAGGCGCGTGGTGAAAAAACTCGTTAACGCAATCAACAGCACCGCAGGCCAATACACAAAGCCAATGGTGTAAGCGGGCAAACCTGCTTGCCCCCAACCATTGACGAGATAACCAAGCGTCCCCGCAAGCGCAATCGGCAAACCAATCCCGGCGGAGGTCGCAATCGCCTTACGCACTTCAACATTGCACCACATCATGTAAGGCACTGAGAGTGAACCACCGCCAATCGCCACCAGCGCTGACACGCCACCAATTACCAGCCCTGCGACGGACAAACCCGCGATACCCGGCAATTCCCGATGCGGTCTGGGTTTGATATTCAGCCACATTTGCACCGCAACATACGCCATAAACGCCGCGAAAAATAACGCCAAACCACGAGTCGATAACACCGTTACCAAAAAGGTGGCGGCAAACGTTCCCAACAAAATCCCCGGTGTAATGCGTTGCACCACCGACCATTGCACCGCTTGCTTAGCATGGTGCGCCCGCATACTGGAAAACGCGGTAGGAACAATCGCCGCCATGGAGGTCGCCAAGGCAATATGCACCACGTGTTCACTGGGGAATCCTCGCGCCACAAACAACGCGGTCAGCACAGGAACCATAATGCCGCCACCGCCGATGCCCAGCAGTCCTGCCGCAAACCCCACCACCAAACCCAGTGCCAGAAAAGAAACCAGTAAGTGCCATTCCAAGCTTTGACATCCTCCCCGCCTTAAAGTCAGGGGATTTCTACGGGAGCTAAGCGATAAGGCTTCACCCCTTCGGGGGGTTCTCTTAGTCCGTTGTAACCCCAAAGGGAACTATTCTTTTACACAACCTCAGTTTCCAGAGCGATGGGTTTTGCTACATTCTGGTTTTTCAAACTCCCGCTGTGGAGAGAACCCTTCCCGCATATCCTGCGGTACTTCCAGAATCCCGCCGCCGACAACGGTGGGTAGTAAGAATATAGAGGGGGTAAACCCTTTTGGCAATACCGATTATCTGCTTGTTAGTTGGCTACGGCGGCATCGAGCCGCCTTGCCACCGCGCTATCCTCCCCGCCCTGACTTGTGAATGCCGTTACTTGCCCCAGTGCGCAGCCTCCAGCACCTTTTGGTACTGCTCGGCAGTAAGCAATTGTTTAATGCTGTTCAGCCCGCCAATTTGCAGGTCGGTAAGCTGGCGTTTGAGGGTTTGCAGTGCATCCAATTTGCTGGCGAGGTCTTTGGCGGTTGCACCGTCGTTGACGATGCTGCGGGCGATTTCCAGCTCCAGAGCTTTGGCTTGGGTGAAGCCTGCGTGCATTTGCGGCGGGATGCTTTGCTTGATGCCGTCCACCGCTTTTTGCTGTGCTTCGGTCAAGCCAAGGTCTTTGCCCATTTCAAGGACGTTGCGCAACAGGTGCGGCAGGTTTTGCCCCATGACCAGCGCATAGTTGTTCATTTGTTCCTTGGCGGGTTCGTGCTTATGGTCATGCGCGTCAGCCGTTGCGGTATTCATGGCAAATGCCAGCAAACTGGCTAACAGGGTGTGACGCAGTGTCTTTTTCATAAACAATCCTAGGGTATAACGGGTTAAAACAGGGGTGAAAGGGGAAGTCAGAACAGCAGGCGCACCCCGCCATGCACGTAAGTGCCGACGCTGCCGCCGAGTGCTTTGTCCACTTTGCTGTCAAAAATGTCATCAATGCCGCCGTGGATTTCGACGTTTTTCAGGTTCTTGGGTTTGTAGGTGAGATTCAGGTTGACTGGGGTGTAGGCATCCGCCGTTTGGTATACGTTTGTGCCGCTGCTGGTGTCGCTGTAAAGCTGTTTGCCAACGTGCTTTACGCTCAGGCTGGTTTTCAGTGGCGCACTGGGTTTGTAATGTGCCGTGACCCCTAACACGGTGTCGGGGGTTTGCTCTAGTTCGCGCCCGGTGTCTTTGTCCTTGGTCTTGAGCAGGGTGGCACTGGCTTCCAAGGTCAGCTTGGGGTTGACCTTGAGGTTGCCGCGTGCTTCCGCCCCCTTGATGGTGACTTCGCTGGCATTGCGGAAAGTGATGAAACGGGCATCGCGGGTGTCGCGCTGGATGCTGTCTTCGATGGTGTTCTGGAACAGGGCAAGGTCATAATTCCAGTTGCCTTTGCCCCCGTTGATACCCACTTCGAGGTAGTCGTTGCGTTCGGGTTTCAAGTCGAATGCGGGTTTGCCGATGGCGGCATCGGTGACGGTTGCCCCCACCAGACGACGCCCTTGTGGGTTGAGGCGGTTGATGTAATTTTCCTGTGCGTCAGCGGTGCGGAAACCTTGTGCGTAGCTGCTGCGCAAGCGGGTGTCCGGTGTGAGTTGGTATTGCACACCGACATTGCCGGTGGTGGCACGGTCGCCGCTGGAAACCTTGTCATGGCGCAAGCCGTAGACCAGATCGAACCTTGGGTTGATGACCCATTCGTGTTGGGCAAACACGGCGTCAAAATCGGTTTCGCGGGTGGCTTTGCTGCCATTGTTGGTAAAGAAAGTGGCTTTGCGGGTGTCGTTGCGGTGTTCTGCGCCTGCCAGCACGGTGTGTTGCGCGGAAGGTTGCCAAGTGGCGGTGAGTTCGTGCCCACTGATGTCCGATTCGACTGCCCCAGCCACCGAATCCGATGCCGCTTGTGAGCTGTAACCGAGGTCTGCCCAATTGAGGGCGGTGATGGATTCGGCTTTTTCGTGCAGCGATTGTTGGCTGCGCCATTTCAGCTTGAGGGTGTCCCGTGCTTGCCAGTCGGCACTGAGGGCAAGGTCGGCGCGTTCCGTGTCCATGGTTTGTTCCATCGGATTATTGGCAACCGGCAGGTTGGTGGTGCCGGTGCGGGTGTAGGCACTGGGGTGGGTGGCGGCCAGTTGGTGGCGTTTCAGTTCCTCTTTCAGGTAGCTGGCTTCCAACCCTACGCCGAGCTTGTCGTTGACGCGGTGTTCGAGCGTGCCGCCGAGGTTCAGGGTGTCGGCATGGTCGCGGCTATTCGTGTCCACGTTGTAGCTGTTTTTGATGAAGTTGCCGATGGGTTGGCTACCTGCACCGCCTGTCACTTGTTTGGTAATGGGGTTGATGCGGATGGCGGAAGCCGACGGGGCGGATTGCCCGCTTGCGCCGCCACCACGGGGGACGCGGGTGACACCGGTTTCCGTTTCGTTGGCAGCGTCGGTGTGCGCGGCACTGAACCAGGCACTGTAGCCGGTGTCGCCTTGCCGCCCGCGAATATCACCTTCGAGTTGGCTGATCCCGCCTTCGCCGTCCTTGTTGGTGCCGCTGCTGATGCCGATCATGCCCTCAGGCGTGTCTTGCGGCTTTTTGGTGATGATATTGATCACGCCACCGAGGGAGTCGGAGCCGTAGAGCGTGCCTGCCGGGCCTTTGACGATTTCGATGCGTTCAATACTGGCGGCGGGGATGCGTTTGGCATCGTAATTTTTGGTGAATTCGGTGGCAATGCGGTTGCCGTTGACCAGTAACAGAATGCCTTTGTTGCCGACACCACGGATGGCCATATTTCTGCCTTCCGGGTTCATGAACACGCCGGGGGTATTCAGGAAAATATCTTGCAGGGTGATTGCGCCGATTTCCTGAATCTTGCTTGCGGTGATGACTTCGACCGATACCGGGGTTTTGGTGGCGGCACGTTCGGTTTTGGTGGCGGCGGTGACGGTGACACCTTGCAGGCTGAACACATCGGCATTTTCTGCCGCTGTCACCAGCGTTGGGACACACACAGCCGCAATCAGGGCGGGTAATAGGCGTAAGCGCACAGCAGGACTCCTTGATGGTGCTTAGGGGGTGGTTAAGCAGGCTATCGTGGCGTTTGGCTGGGATGCACTTGCAGTTGATAATTGTTCGTGATTATAAACGTGTGGTGGTGATTTGTCATTGAGAAACATCAAGTGGCGTATTGTAATTGCCCACGTCAGCTCATCGACGGTTTGGTAGTTGTCACGGCTGATTTTTTCAGCATTATCATGAGATATTGCATCGCGAAATACTCTTGTTGTGGTATAACCCACAACAGTGATGTGAATGCGGTTATTAACTTAGCCAACTGTGCTTCTGCGCACTTCGGCAGGTGATACAGTGAGCGTGTCGAACTGCTCGGTGTACCACTCAGCACGAGTTAGGGCGGGGAGGATGTCAACCCATAATGCGAGGACGATAAAGTGCGACACCTACTTGCCATTGTTGGCGTAACCCTGCTGAGCGCGTGTGGCGGCGGCGATTCATCCAGTACGCCGGTGAATACTCCCCCGACTGCTATTGTTCCCATTTCCCCCGCTCCTGAACCAAGCTCGATGGGTGGAATGCTGGAAACCCATAACCAAGTGCGGGCGTCTGTCGCGGTCATGCCGCTTACTTGGTCGAGCCAAATGACCAGTTACGCACAGGAATGGGCAACCTACCTTGCCACTAACAATAACTGTGAGATGAAACACCGCTCGGTTGCTGGCATTAACCCCTTAAATGTCGGCGAAAACCTTTACTGGGCAAGTGCCGTTAAATGGAGCGACGGACGCACTGAGATACAAGCCGTCACCCCCACTCAGGTTGCCAGTGCTTGGGCAGATGAAAAAGTCGATTACAATTACGCCAGCAATAGTTGTGCGCCGGGCAAAGCCTGCGGGCATTACACCCAGATGGTGTGGAATACTACCACCGAAGTTGGGTGTGCGATGGCGCTTTGCTCCGACAAAGGTCAGATTTGGGTGTGCAATTACAATCCACCCGGTAACTACATCGGGGTAAAACCGTATTAGAGCCACGCGCCATTTACCGCTACAATAGGCGTTTTCAAGCATCAAGGGACGAACACCATGTCGCAAGTGGATATTGCCGCCGTCAAAGCGTACCTGCTGGCATTGCAGGATGATATTTGTGCGCAGTTAGCAGCCGAAGATGGCGGCGTTACGTTTGCGGAGGATGCGTGGGAACGTCCCGGTGGTGGCGGTGGGCGTACTCGCGTGATTAGCAATGGCGCAGTATTTGAACAGGGTGGCGTGAATTTTTCGCACGTATTTGGCGATAAATTGCCACCGTCGGCGACAGCACAACGCCCGGAATTGGCTGGGCGCAATTTTCAGGCATTGGGCGTTTCGTTGGTGATCCACCCCAATAACCCGTTAGTCCCGACCTCACACGCTAACGTGCGTTTTTTCATCGCGGAGAAAGAGGGTGAAGACCCCGTGTGGTGGTTTGGCGGCGGTTTCGATCTCACCCCGTATTATGGGTTTGAGGACGATTGCATCCGTTGGCATCGTGCCGCCAAGGTGGCGTGTGACCCGTTTGGTGAGGATGTCTATGCGCGTTACAAGCAATGGTGTGACGATTATTTTTTTCTCAAACACCGCAATGAACCACGTGGTATCGGCGGCTTGTTTTTCGACGATCTAAATGCGTGGGGCTTTGAGAAAACGTTCGCTTTTATGCGCAGTGTGGGTGACGCTTACATCAATGCTTATCGTCCGATTGTCAGCAAGCGTAAAGGTTTGCTGTTCACCGAAACCCAGCGCGACTTCCAGCTTTACCGCCGAGGACGCTATGTCGAATTCAACCTCGTGTACGATCGCGGCACACTGTTCGGCTTGCAATCGGGGGGACGCACGGAATCTATCTTGATGTCATTGCCGCCTTTGGTGAAGTGGCGTTACGCTTGGCAACCCGAACCGGGCAGCGCAGAGGCGCGTTTATACACCGATTTCCTGCGCCCCCGCGATTGGTTGGCGGAAGCGTAAGCGACACCTCACCAGATTTTTTCGCCCGGCTCTGGCTTGTGCCCAGACAGTTTGTAGAATTTCCAAGCCAGATAGCCCAAAAAGCCGAAAATGAAAACGATGGTGGCAACAGACATAAAAATAATGCCGGTGGAACTGGAAAAGAAACTTGACATGAGGTTCACTCCCTTACGGTAAATTGATAGGGTTATCGTAAGGGCAGAACACCAAGGCGACGTTGTGCAAAGTCAAATTGAACCGGGCGAGTAAAGCACTTTCTTGCTACAGGTCAAGTTTTTGTAAGTTTTCGCTATTGGGCTGCCAATGCCCGCTCAACGTTGATTAAGCCATAACCATAATCCCGATCAAGACCCGGCTGCCCTAAATCGGTCGCCGTGTGTTTCAGGGACTCTGGGTTGAAACGTGGATTCAGCGCTTTCAACAAGGCAATAGCGCCGGTTACATGCGCGGTTGCCAGTGATGTACCGCTTGACACCTGAAAGGAACTACGCGGAGCCGTTGTCAAAATCCCCACGCCAGGCGCGGAAAGGTCAATATAGTCACCACGATTGGCACGGCTAAACACCCGTTCATTTTGATCAACCGCCGTCACGGCGATAACGCCCGGCAGTGCTGCGGGGTAAGCAGGCGGCGCTCCAAACCCACCATTGCCTGCCGACGCGACTACCACAATGCCTTTCTGAATAGCAGCATCGACCAATTTGTCGACTATTGGGTCGGCATTGCCCGCAAAACTGAGATTGAGAACCTGCACACCTTCACGCATTGCCCGTTCCAACGCTTGTGCTACCAGGCTGGAATTACTGCGGCGCTCATCCGGGTTCGCCGCATTCGTGCTGAACGCGCTGATCGCAATCAATTGGATATCGGGCGCAATACCAATGCGGGCATTCTGACTGATAATAACCCCAGCCACTTCCGTGCCATGCAAGCGGTTGCGTTCATCTCCTTGTGGAATCAAGTTAATCCGATCAATCGTGGAACGGAAGGAATCATGGTTAACGTCAATCGGAGTGTCGATCATACCCACGACCACACCACGCCCGGTGCTGCGTTGACGCATCGCATCTACCCCAGTCAGCCCTAAGGGATACTCACCCATTGGCGTACCGCTAATACTGGCGGCGAGATAGAAATTGCTGGTCGACGCATCGACATCGGTTTCATTGGACTTAATCGACTTAACCAGATCATAAGGGTCTTGCCCATTCGTCGCTGCGGTAATCATGGTCGTGCCAATGGAATCGAGGTTATCACTGCGTTTTGCCCGCAATTTATATTTTTTCAGCACTGCATCCGCTACTTCACTGGGTTTTTGCTGATCATAAGCGATTAACATCTCATCTTTTTCGTAATCTATCCGCCGAAATACCGGAGTTTCCACACAAATACTGCTACTGATATGGCAGGCGGGGGAATCGCTGGCGCGACCAATCACTTTATATTCTACGGGGCTGCAAGCGCTAAGGAGTCCGATGACGGTAATGAAAGCAAGGGGGTGTAATACGGCTGGCATGACACTCAGTATTCTCGTCCGATAAAAGCAACCACCGCATTATCTTGCTGCATTTGCTGTAAAATAGTGCTCGCTTGTGGGTCAGAGGGGGGCACATCTTTCACTTCAATTTTGAAATAACCGGTGTCGTTTGGACCATCAAGAATGCGGGCATTCCAATGCAACAGGAATTCACGCACTTGCTGTATCCGTGCATTTCCATTGAAATCTACCAGCAATACCATCCCCTTAACCACAGGAACAGTGCTGGGATCACCTGCCACTGAGGCACTGACATAGATACCTTCCGACTGGAGAGTATTGGCGTGTGCAAACCACCCCAAGAAGCCTGCCTGAATCAGTAACAATACAGCAAATACCGCATTCACTGGCGTTAATCCTTCCCATGCCGGTAACAGATTTCGCAGCCGTTGTCTGGCTTCACCCAACCAATGATACTTTAGCGATGCCGGTGATGCCGAAGAATCCGTTTGTGCTTCGCGCTCAATGTGTTTCAGTAGTTTTTCTAAACGCTGTTGGGTGCTATCCACCGCAGACAGCTCCAACAGGGAATGATTGGCGCGGATCATATCCACCAGCTTGAGTTCACGACGGTATTCATCCGCCAACTCAGGGTGAATTTCCAGCATCCGTTCTACCAAGTTGCGCTCGGATTGGTTTAATTTGCCCGTGATATACCAAGGCAACAACAACCGTGCTTCTTCGACTGGATCGCCCAGTGGGTATAGGCTCATATCACAATAGTCTCAAATGCCATTTAAAAGTCAAAATCCATGATACCGGCTTTTTCCAGCAACTGTGCTAAACGCTTACGCGCGTAAAACATACGGGTTTTGACGGTGTTTTCCGCAATATCCAAAACAGTTGCCACTTCCTTAACAGATTTATCCTCAAAATAGGTTAGTCTGATCACTTCACAGTGTTCTTCCGTTAGCTGATCCATCAGACGTAACAACTGTTGTTTCATGTCATCCAATGCCAATTCCTCGTGAGGGTCGGCGGCTGGGTCAATCATGGCATCCAATATCGACTCATCTTCCAAAGTCACTTCCGAGGTTTTACGTAACCACGACACCACTTTGTTGCGGGCAATGGAATATATCCAAGTCGACACCTTCGACCTGCCTGCAAAATTTTCCGCTGACCGCCAAACATCAAACATAGCCTCATCAACCAAATCAGCAGCCTGAGCCATATCATCACGCAATACGCGTGAAAAATATTTAACCAGTTTGGGCTGGTATCTCAGGTATAACTGACTGAATGCTTGCTGATCCCCCCTACTGGTGCGTTCCATCAGGGTTTCGTCACTGAGCTTATTTACCAGTTCAGTTTGTTGCTTGCTGCCTTTTGAGTGGCCTTCCATCGCTGTGTCGCTCTCATTTCGGGTTTGGTTCTAATTAATTTGATTCAAAATTCAAAAAAAATAATAAATACGCTTTTTTTAACTTTTGTTGAACCACTAGCACGGTAGTGGCGACCTAACAGTAACACTACACACTCAACTAGTAATATTCAAAGTTATAATACTCCCTCGCAAGTCTGGCGGGTCTTCGGATCCGCCTTTTTTTTATTTACAATCCATCCATTAGCATATCATAATCCACTGATACACGATTTTTCTTTCTAACCTTGGAAGCTGGGTATGTATCAAATTGGCATCACACTGACACAATTTATCCTCGAAGAACAACGCAAACACGCAGGCGCAACCGGCGAATTCAGTTGCGTACTGAATGACATCGCACTCGCTTGCAAAAAAATCGCCGCTTTAACCAGCAAGGGCGACCTCATCGGCGTATTGGGTTCTGCTGGCTCTGAAAACGTTCAGGGCGAAGAGCAGAAGAAAATGGACATTATCACCAATGACGTGATGATCGAAGCCCTTTCGCGTGGTCATGCGGCGGCATTAGCCTCCGAAGAAATGGATGAGGTCTATAACCTGCCTCGCAATATTCCGCGTGGTCACTATCTGGTGACATTCGACCCGCTGGATGGCTCTTCTAATATGGACGTGAATGTATCGGTTGGTACGATTTTCTCCATTATGAAAGCGCCTGAAGGTGTGGAAAACCCGACCGCTGCCGATTTCATGCAACCGGGTACAAAACAAGTTGCTGCTGGTTACTGCTTGTATGGGCCATCTGCCATTATGGTACTAACCACCGGCAACGGTGTGAATATGTTTACCCTTGACAAAGATTGCGGCGAATTCCTGCTGACCCGCGAAGACGTGAAAATCCCTGTCGACACCAAAGAATTTGCCATCAACGTTTCTAACCAACGCTATTGGGAACCACCGATGCAGCGTTACATCAACGAATGTTTGCAAGGGATCGAAGGACCGCGTGGCAAAGACTTCAACATGCGCTGGGTCGCGTCAATGGTGGCTGAAATTCACCGCATCTTGACTCGCGGCGGCATTTTCATCTACCCGATGGATAGCAAAATGAAAGCGGCGGGCAAAACCGGCAAGTTGCGCTTGTTGTATGAAGCTAACCCAATGGGTTTCATCGTGGAACAGGCAGGCGGCATGGCGACCACGGCTTATTCACGCATTATGGAACTTCAGCCGACTGACTTACACCAGCGTGTGCCGGTGGTAATGGGTTCGCGTAATGAGGTGGAATTGGTGACAGGGTATCATAACGCTTAACGATTTCCCCCCATCCCAACCCTTCCCCCGCAAGGGGTGAAGGGTTTTTCTATTCGTGACGCTACTTGTTTTTTTCGGCATACGACACAGTATACGACTGCCCTTGTTTGAGCTTGTCGAAATTGCCGAACACTTCTTTCAGATTGCGTTTCATGTATTCGCGCAAGCCGTTGATCGTTACCAGATAAACGCGACCGCCCGGTTTGAGGTGGTATTTCATGTCGTGCAGCAAAATGCTCATCATTTCCTTACCGACTTTCGCCGGAATATTGGAGGCAATCACGTCAAACCGTGCATCCTTGTCGATGTGCTGAAAACCGTTGCTGAGCATGGCACGCGCATTCGCCAGTTTATTCACGCCCGCATTGCGATTCGCGTATTCGACTGCCATGAAATCTTTATCCACCATCAAAGTTTGACCTTGCGGGGCGAGTCTTGCCATCACTAGACCGACAGGACCATAGCCGCAGCCAAGGTCAAAGCAATCATCGGTGGGGTAGATTTTCAGGTATTTCAACAGCAAATCCGTGCCGTCGTCAATTTCACGCGGGGAAAAAATCCCCCACGTCGACAAGAAGGTGAAAGGCTGTCCGCGCAATTCTGTGTCAAAACGAATATCGTCCCGTAAGCTTTGGGTGTAAGGAATGTCTGCCATTAGAGGATCGCCGGTGCAAGGTGTTTTGCATACAGGAAGGTGTACGCAATAACCACGGAAAGCAGGGCGATAATCGCGTGTACTTTCAAAATCAAGGTATTCATGTCCATGTGGTGTGTCCTTATTGCAATTGTTGGAAAATATGGGCTGCTTCGGTTAATGCACCGTCAAGCTGTGCGCTCAGGGTGCAGTAATGCCCCATTTTGCGACCGGAGCGAGCTTCGTGTTTGCCGTACAGGTGTAGCTTGGTGTTCGCACTTTGCAGCAATGCCAACCAGTTCGGCTGAGCGCCATGCCACAAATCACCGAGCATATTGACCATGACTACCGGGGATAGCAGTTCGGTTGCACCGAAGGGCAATTCGCAGACCATGCGTACTTGCTGTTCAAACTGTGAGGTGATGCAAGCATCCAGTGTGTAATGCCCGCTATTGTGGGTGCGCGGTGCCATTTCATTGACCAGCAATTCGCCTTGACGGGTAACAAAGAATTCCACTGCCATGACGCCAACAAAATCGAGTTTTTGTGCCATGCGCGTGGCGGCGGCTTGCGCGGCTGCGGCGAGTGCGGCATCAATTCGGGCGGGTACAATGCTTTGGTGCAAAATGCCGTTGCGGTGTTCGTTTTCGGCAACGGGGAAGCAGCGTACTTCGCCGCCGACACTGCGGGCGAGAATGACCGAAATCTCGCGTTCCAATGCCACCCGCTGTTCCAGCACACACGCGACACCGTGCAATTGGGCAAACGCAGCTTGCGCTTCGGCAACCGAATGCACCGTGACTTGCCCCTTGCCGTCGTAACCCATGCGGGCAGTTTTAAGGATAGCAGGAAATTGGATGCTGTTAACAGCAGGGGCAATATCGGCAGCGGTGTGAATCGCCATAAACGGCACAGGTTGCAAGCCACACGCCCGCACAAATTCTTTTTCCACAATCCGATCTTGCGCCATGTTCACGGCATGGGCGGAAGGGCGTACTGGGCAAAACTGCGCGAGGAATTCCAGCGTTTGCGCGGGAATATTCTCAAATTCGGTGGTGATCACATCGCAACGCTTGCCAAACGCCGCGAGGGCGGCTTCATCGTCGTATTCAGCAATGATGTGATCGTCAGACAGTTGTGCTGCGGGGCTGTGAAAATCCGGTTCGAGGATAAGCACACGATAGCCGAGGGTGCGAGCGGCGACCGTGAACAGGCGTCCGAGTTGCCCGCCGCCGAGCATTCCGATGGTTGATCCGGGGAGTAAAGTCATACAGCAGTTATCATCACGATTCAGGGGGTAAAGGCATATTCATCGCATGTTGGCGTTGTTCTTCACGGAATTGCGCCAGTTTTTCGGTTAACACCGGGTCGTGATTCGCCAACATTGCCACCGCAAACAGGGCGGCATTCGCTGCACCCGCTTCGCCAATGGCAAACGTGGCAACGGGGATACCTTTGGGCATTTGCACAATCGAATACAGCGAATCAATGCCGCTCAAGGCTCGGCTGGTGACGGGCACGCCCAAAATCGGCACGGTGGTTTTTGCCGCCAACATGCCGGGCAAATGCGCAGCACCGCCTGCACCCGCGATAATGCATTGCAAACCGCGTGCGCGGGCAGTTTCGGCGTATTCAAACAATAAGTCAGGTGTACGATGGGCAGAAACCACGCGGTATTCATGCGCAATACCGAATTTTTCCAGTTGTTCAACGGCTTTGGACATCACGTTCCAATCGCTGTTGCTACCCATGACAACCCCTACCACTACCGCCGAATTGGGTTGAGTCATGATGCTCCCCTCATTTCTCTGCAAAATCTGATATTATAACGTGATGTACCTTTTACGCACTAACTAACCGCAAGCGAATGAATACGAACAGTCACCCCAACAGCGTTCTTGAGACGCACCTCACCTCCCTGCCGTTGATTGTACGAGGCAAAGTCCGCGATATTTACGCCGTTGATGACCAGCACATGCTGATCGTGACCACGGATCGTTTATCCGCATTCGATGTGATTTTGCCGACTCCGATTCCCCAGAAGGGCGTTATCCTCACCCAAGTGGCGAATTTTTGGTTTGACTTACTGCATAATGTGATCCCGAATCACTTAAGCGACAAAACGCTGGATGATCTGCCGCTGACAGCCGATGAAAAAGCGCAATTGCAAGGGCGCAGCATTATCGTGAAACGCCTCAAACCCTTGCCCGTGGAAGCGATTGTGCGCGGCTATTTGATTGGTTCGGGCTGGAAGGATTACCAGCAAACGGGCGCGGTGTGCGGCATCGAATTGCCAGCGGGTTTGCAAATGGCTGACCGTTTGCCCGAACCCATTTTCACGCCTTCCAGCAAAGCGGATGTGGGTGATCACGACATCAATATCAGCTTTGCCGAGATGCAGACGCGGATTGGGGCAGAGCTTGCCGAGCAAGTGCGCAGCGTGAGTTTGGAGCTGTATCGCCAAGCGGCTGAATACGCGCTCAAACGCGGCATTATTATTGCGGACACCAAGTTTGAATTCGGGCTGGATGCAGAGGGCAAGTTGGTGTTAATCGACGAAATTCTCACGCCGGATTCCTCGCGTTTCTGGCCTGCTGATCAGTACCAACCCGGCATGAGTCCGCCATCGTTTGACAAACAATTCGTGCGCGATTATTTAGAAACGCTGGATTGGAGCAAGGTCGCGCCGGGGCCGGAATTACCTGCGGAGATTATGGAAAAAACGGCTGCTAAGTACCGTGAAGTGGCTGAGTTGCTTACCGCACCTTAACCACTTCCACCCGCACCCCGTCACTGACTAGCAGCCAAGCGCTCAATTTCGGCAAAGCGGCAAGCGTGGGCAACTGCAAATAGCCTTGCACTTGCTCAATACCTGCTTGCCGCTTGGCTGCCCAGCCCGCTGCGCCATCGCTTTGCTTGCTGTATTTCAGTTCGATCAGATGCTGGTGATCCACCGCAATC
>CAYQTB010000022.1:0-29059 GCA_964420315.1 uncultured Thiothrix sp.
TCGCCCATCTGTAAGGGCATAAAATACAAGAGATTTTTGACGAGGTTGCGCGAACCAAAAAGGCGGGGATGAGAGGGATGGTTCGCGGCGAGGGTTCATTATTTCGTTCCAAGTAAAATCAACGGGTTGCGATTCCGCGAAACCCCCAGCAAATTCACCATTGCTACAGGTTCGCGTCTCGACGGCTCACTTAGCAATTATAGCATATTCACCCTTAAATCATAAGGTTAGATTGCGCTTTAACTCTTATAAAATCAACGGCGCATCAAAATCCGTCGCCCGAAACTTCCCAAACTCTTTAACGTTGTTGGTCAGCGGCTCAGTCAGACGATAAATCCGCAAATTATCCTCCGTCAGACTGATCTCCTTCAGCAGCGCGTCCTGCAAAATTTCCAGCGTCATCGCATCCACCTTGCACTCAAACACCGATTTCTGCACCCGTTGCCCATAGTTCTGGCAAACCTTCGCCACCCGCCGCAACCGCTTCCGCCCCGCCGCCTCCAACGTAGAAACATCATAACTCACCAATATCAACATGGAATTTTCTCATTTGTTAAGGAACGGGATATATGCCTCTACATCCCCGCGCAGATACCGCGCCAACATCCGCGCTTGCAGCAACGGCAACAAACCAATCTCCACCTGCGACTCCAACACCGGATGCTGTAAAGTTTCCTTCTTACGCTCCTGATACGCCAAAATCACGGTTTTACGCCCGCTATCATTCAGCAGCACCGCACCACCGGGGCGAAAATCGAAATCCTTCTGGCGCAATTGCCCGCGATTGATCAATGTCAACGCCAAGCGATCCCCCAACACCGCCCGAAACTCCTCCAACAAATCCAACGCCAACGCAGGGCGACCGGGGCGCACCACATGGAAAAACCCCAACTGCGGATCAAGCCCCACCGTCTCCAACGCACTGCGGCAATCATTCAGCAACAACGCATACAAAAACGAAATCAACGCATTCACTGTATCCTTCGGCGGACGGCGACTGCGCCCCTTGTATTCAAATTCCTCGCGCATCTGCGGCTTGATCATCGTATTAAGCTGCTCAAAATACACTCGTGCCGCATCGCCTTCCAAGCCCAACACCGACGCAGCCGATTCCGCATGAGCCAAATTGCGCAAATTAATCGCTAACGACTTCGCCGCCCGCACCAATTGCGTTTTCGCCTCTTCATCCTTGCTATCACGCGCACTGCGCAACAACACATTACGGCTATTGCGCAACTTACCCGCAATAAATGCCTTACTAATTTCCAGTGCCGTTTCCACCCGATCAGCCGCCCGAAACTGTGCCTGTCGCAACAAAATATTGCCATTCACCGGCCCTTCAACCCGTGCCTGAAACCGCCCGTGTTCGCTTAACCACACAATGCTGCGCCCATCCTCCATGCACCGAGCCATCAACGCCGGGCTAATCGCCACCCGCCCCAGACACACAATCGCCCCCAAATGATGCAGCGGCACTTGATGTTTCTTCACCTTTTCCACCGACAACACCAACGTTTCACCCTCTAATTTCAGGTACGCCCCGTCAGTCGACACATACAAGGTATTGAGCAATTGCTTCACATGTCCGCCTCCTCGTCCACGTCATACAAGCTTTCCTGTAAACGGCGAATGCGTCCCCGCCGATTGCCCGTCAAATCCGGCTGGCAACTGTCCTGCAACGAACACTCCTTACACAAAGCGCGGTCATCCGCTGGCGGCGGCATCTGCCCCGACTCCAGCAACGCCCGCACCTTCGCAATCAAACCGATGGTGAATTCACGCAATTCCGGCGTAATCGGCACAGCTCGGCGGCGACGGCTTTTATGGTGGAAAATCGCCCCTTCCGGCACAGCCTTGCCTGTCATTTCCTCCAAACACAACGCCTGACCAACCAATTGCACATCATCATGTATTTTCTTCTGGCGCGACCCATGCTTGTATTCGATAGGGTAGGGCGTGCCATCCTCCAAAAACTCCACCGCATCCGCTCGCCCCGTCAGCCCATAACGTTCGCTGTACAATGGCAAGGAACGCTCCACCCGCACCCCGTATTCCGTACCACTTTCGCCGCTATCCACGCGCTCATGCGCTAGGTTGCCGCGCACCGTATGCACATTGTCATCAAACGTCTGTTCCTGATGAATCAGCGCACACTGACGCGGGCAATAGCTGTAATGTTGCAGCGCAGAAAGCATGATGGGGAAGAGTTCAGTCATGCAGCAAACCGCAAAATTTCCACCTCAGCATTACGTGCTGCTGATAATTCAGCCTGCTTCAATACCTGATCGGTAATTTCATCCGACAAATAATACTCACCGCAGTTTTCACAGATTTGTGCGGGAACGTTCTTGATCAGCACGCTCAAATCACCGCGTTGCAGGGTAACAGTAACCCTGCCTTCAACGGTTTCACCCATTTTGCAAATGACACATTTCATTACTTTTTCCTCTCCCGAAAGCCGGGTTGCCACAATGTTTCAGAAGGAATATAGGCTGTTACCACGTAACATGAGAAATTATCAGGATTACGC
This sequence comes from uncultured Thiothrix sp., assembly GCA_964420315.1. GTDB lineage: Bacteria > Pseudomonadota > Gammaproteobacteria > Thiotrichales > Thiotrichaceae > Thiothrix. The sequence continues at coordinate 2,531 of CAYQTB010000022.1, forward strand.
CCCACCACCACATGCACAGGTATTTGCCGCACAAACCACAATATCAAACAACTAGGGTAAGGGGTGTCGTCTGGGTAATCTTTGATAATTTCACCCTGTTGAATTGCCGAAACAACATCATCCCGGCTTAATTCGCGCTCGAACATGCGCTTGATAGCATGACTGCTGAAAGCAACGGTGTTGCAATCCATCAAAACCCATCCAGAATTTCAACCTGCAAATCATCCAGTGCAGCCAGTTCAAACGAACCGTCAGGCTTAACATTTTTCAATGTCTGATGAACTTTGGCAGAAGAATATTGCCCACCCTTAGAGTTATGTTTCCACCAGAGCACCTTTAGCACCTCCATACTGCCTTCAGGTCGGGCAGATGACGCATCGTTCTCAAACAGCTTAGGCAACACATCTTTAAGAACCGCCGCATCCGCATCACTGAAGCCTGTTTTCTCTGCTAATTGCGGATTCATGCTGCCTTTGAAAACGTAGATACCGTTATCCACGCGGTGCTTCATCCCCATTGTGTCAGAACCACGTTTTGTACCATCGCCTTCGCCGCTGACGCTTTTGGTGATTTGGGTACTGGTCACGTTAACAGGCTCAGTACTGAAAGCCGATTGAATACTCACCGGGCCACGCACAGGAATAGAAACGCCATCACCTGCTTTTTTATCCTTTGATTTGAAAGCAAATACTTGCCCAAATGCCCTAACATCAAACCAAGCCTCACAAGCAGTCTCTCTACTGAGTTTTTTACCCAACAGCTTATCAGCACGATCTTGCAAACTAGTCGCATCGTCATTTTTACGATCATCGGACTGCACAAAAATCGGGTAGCCTTTTTCTAACAGGCGATCCCGAATCTTGCGTTTAATCGCCACATCGGTAATTTCACCCACGCCTGAATAATCCGTGCGCGGACGATTACCGTTGAGTGGATCACCATTTGGGTTAGCATTTTTCACACGCAGAATAACTGCGAAATCAATTTTGTGTTGCAATGTCATGTGTTGGATTCCTTATCTTAATCGTCGGACTGGTCGGTTGCAGTATCTTTTTCAATCTTCTTCCAAAGCTCTTTACGTTGACAGTGATAAGCCAACAGGTATTCGCCGGAAAGCTGGGCGTTATCCGTAAAAATCTCTGCCGTAAATTTGCATTTGATGTCATCCAGCAAATTTTCGAGCTTGATCCACAAACCCTTACGGTTGGCTTTCAGTCTGGCAATGTACGGCGTTAACTGGTCATACAGCATCGGCCATGTTTTATAAGGGTTACTGGCAAACCGTTGCATAAATCTAGCCGCATTGGTTTGACGGTTTTTTTCACTGTCTGACAATGAAATTTCTTCAATGTAATCAGCCACAGCCAGCAAACGACCATACAGGTAATCGCGGGTAGTGCGGTCTTCTTCCAAACTCATACGGTAATTCTCCTGTTGATGAGTTCCCCGAAACAGGGAACAAGCAATGCCCAATGTTTTTTCCCACTCCCACTCATCCATGCCGACACGGTTGGAAACACGCTGAATCGTGGAAAACATCAAATCATTCGGAAAGGGATATTGGTCGATAATGCAAGGCAGCAAACGTTCTACGACTACCTTTTTCAGTTTGTCATCCAAACGTCGCCCATAAGCCGCTTCAGCAATATCTCTGGGTGCGGGCGCACCAATGAATTTAACGTCCTTGCTAAAGTTCTGATGCCATGCGAATTGCGTATGCCATTGCTCAAGCCGCGCCAAAAATTCAGAACGTTCCAATTCACGATAAAACGTAATTGCCATCCGCCCCGGTGTTGCAGAATCCAAACCCATCACAATGATATTGGAGGTATCAGCAATACTAGCCTGATAGCCTGCCATTTTTTTCGATAAGCGTTGAGCAAATGCTTGCCCGACATCACCAATGTTAGCGTTTTCTGTCTCTTCCGGTTCAGTTCCAAATAATGCATGGCTATCGGCGAATGGGTCGGGAATGTCTTCCCCTGATTTCGCCCATGACACAAAGACCTGATCACCAAAACGGTACGCTTGCTTACGTTGCACTAACCAACGCAACGCATTATGGGATTTTTGAGAAACCTCAGATGATACCGAACACGCTTGTGAACCCTCGCTATCCGTGAATCGCCCTCGAAAGGTATAACCAGATGAGTCATTGGATGAAATCAGTTTGGCTTTATCCGCCCCGTGCCGAATACCGGATGGATGTTGAGTAGCTAAAGCAACCGTTTCTCCCGTCACCATGCACAAGCCTTTAGTTGATTCGCGCTGATTATAAAAACGAATCCAAGCCTCCATTAGACCGGGGTCTTTACAAGTTTCAGGAGTCATGTCACCGGGGGTTTCTACGCGCCAACGAATAAAAGCCGCTTCGGTAGTTTGTCCCGCAGGCAGAATTTTGAAAATGGCAGGCACATCTTCCTCTCTATCCCATTTTTTTAGTAACTGCTGCTTATCATCCAAAAACAAACACTGCACGTTTACCAAGTCGGCAATCAACGTGCCCTTGCGGACGTATTCGTAAATAGCCTTGGCTTTGGGATGCGAATCAGCAGAATTTACCCACGCTGCAAGTTGTGACAGGTAATTCTGATAAGGCTCTTGAGGATTTTTGCTAAACCCTACCGTCACATCCCCACCCAACGCCACATAATCACCCGCCACATATTGCAACTTGTCGCACAAAGGATGATTGACGGGTTTACTTCCAGAACGCCCCGCTGAACCTTCGGTACACGGTACAACCGTCAGCAATTCACCTTTAGATAAAACTTTCGCCCGCAGAAAATGACCACCACCGTCCAGAATGACTTCAATGTGGGCGTTCTGCGTGGTATGGCAAATCGGCAGCAGTGGATTATCACCTGACACAAACTCGGGTACTTTGCTGCACTCCTCATACGTTTCATACAGTTGTTGTAACCAGCTCATGCTTCAATCTCCTCGTCGGTCAATACCGAAAAGTTCTCGCCCTGATTGAATTGCTTTGATTCCATCTCACGCACGTATTTTCTGGTTTGGCATTGTTCCGGCCGGTCAAAACAGATCACACCTTTTTTCATCGTCGGATACCAAAAACGTGCATGTAATTCATTGCCACCTGTTTCATCGGGGTAATCAAAACCGTGGAACATCAACCCAAAACCCAACTCGTCGATGTTGTCGTAATGCCCTTCACCAGAACCAAATTCACACGGTTCAACGTAACCCTGACAGTCACGAGTGCCGAGAAAAATATCCTGTCGCCCACCCCTCTTCAATGCGCGTTCCGCCATCGCCAAATGTTTGGCGGCATTGCGGTCATGTTCCAGTTCTGGACGTTGGAGATTCCACTCAAAATGCGCCCGTACTTGATATTCCGCATCGGCTAGAAAGGTATAGATAGCTAACGTATTACCACCACTAAATACGAGTGGCTTCGTACCTTTGGTTTGGGTGCGGATGGGTTTCATGATACGAACCTCATCAATCACCCAAACGATAGTCGGCTTCCAATAAATCGACTTCGCAACACCCTTCAGCGCTTCATAAGTCGGGATATGGTACGAACATTTTTCCCCGCCAATCTTAGTGACAGGATCAGTGAATAGGGCATATCGCCCCCACACTTTGAATTCGTAGGTTCTTGATCTAAAAGTCATAAAAGTTTGTCCCCTTTTGGGTTGGGAGATCCGCGAGTCCAAAGTGTTCGCTGTAATACTCTGGTTTCATGAGATACAGTATGTCGATACCATCTTGAACGGCATGAATAGCTTTCGCTTCATCCAATGCGGTCAGCAAGTTAGGGAATACATTCACAGTGTATTGCTGCGCTTCCCGTAACAATCCAAACTGCTTGTCAGCCTCGTATTGAGAACACAGTAAGTTAATGATTTCCTTGCCCCGTTTATCATATGGAACGACAATCCCACGGGTTGGGGCATCAATGGCTTTAAACGCTTTGGCAGCGGTCATGAAGGATTGCTTGAAGTAAATCGCTGGCTTGGTTTTGTTAATCCGTGCGAAATCCTGCACCAGCTTCTCATTGCCCGACAGCAATCCCAGTAAATTGTCATTCCAACCGATAGACTTGACCGGATAGGTCATTTCAGCTTGCCGCTCAAAGAAGTAGTAACGGAAATACCACTGCATCGCTGTGGGGCCAATCAAATCATCCTGATCAAACCGTTCAGGATTTTCCTCAAACTCACCTAACAAACGTTCCGTAATCTGCTTGCCTTCTTTGATGCTAGGCAGCATATCGAGGTTTTCATCGGCTGGATTCACGATACTGACTCGCCCTTTCTTCAGCGAACCATCAGGATTACGCCTTTTACCGTTCCGATTACACCGCCCTGCGGCTTGCGCAATCGAATCCAGTCCAGCCGTAAAGCGAATAACCGCACCAAAATCGACATCCACACCTGCTTCAATCAATTGGGTACTGATACAAAGCACATCTTCCTCTGCCTCAAGCAACTGCCTGACTTGGCTTAATATCGCCTTACGGTGCGCCGGACACATGCTGGTGCTCAAATGGAAAATATTGTTATCCATTTGTGACTTACAAAGCTCAAAGATTTTTTGCGCCGCTTTTTTGGTATTGACAATGACAAGGCAACTACCGCATTGCGTGATTTCTTTGATAGCAAGATCAGCCACTTCATCGAAGCTCCAACCGCCGGGTTTCTGCTGGTTAATGACCTCAACACGACGTAAATCCGCAAACAGCTCTTTGACTTTAGGCATCATTTCACTGTCAGGAGCAAGTTCAATCCGCCCCTTTTTCGGATCAACTTCATTCAGCAATGGCTGGGTTGCGGTACACAACACCACTGAGCTACCACAATGATCCACCAAAAAGTGGATGGCATTATTGAAGAGGTGAACACAATTGATCGGTAAAGTCTGAATCTCATCAAAGATCAATACGGATTTAGAGAGTTGGTGCATCCGCCGTGCGCCGCGAGTACCCGAACCAAACAACGTTTCAAGGAACTGCACCATCGTCGTATAAACCACGGGTGCATCCCAGTTTTCTGAGAGAATCTTGGTTTTCCACGTCTGTTCTTCAGGTGTCAGATTGGAATGGTGTTCCAGCACAATATTGCCTTCATCACCACTGCCGAGGGGTTCGAGAATCTTGCGGGTTTCTTCCGCGTTTTGGTCAATAATAGAAGTGAAAGGAATGATGTAAATAATCCGTTCTAACCCGTGTTCTTTAGCATGATTCAGGGCGAAACGCAGACTTGCCAACGTTTTGCCGCCCCCTGTGGGAACAGATAACGTGAAAATGCCGGGTTTGCTGTTAGCACGTTGCAAACAATGATCTGAAATCTGTTTACGGATTTTGTTGACAGCCGTATCCGCCTTGAAGCTGGCGAGTTTTGTTTCCAGTCGGGTAATCAGCTTATCGAAACTGGCATAACGTCCATTCAAACGTTTCTGAGCAGCGACTGGATTTTCAAAATCAGCGGTATCTACCCGATCAGCATCAATCAGACAACTGAATAACAACCTAACCAACAAACCTTGCTTAAAACTGGCAGTCAGCGCACTGCCTTTGTTTTGTTTACCAATGTCTGTCAGCTTATGGATGACGGACTCATGTAACGTTGGTGATACTATCAATTGCTGGAAACGTTGCCGGATAGCTTCGTCCATTGTTGATAGGACTTCTTCGAGATGGGCACGCTCTTCTGATTTGCGCATTCGATGGGAAAATCTATCCCAAGCAGGTGTATTGCTATTCGACTCAAGGCAATCAATCAAACCCGAATGATGGGAGGCAATACAAAGCGCAAGAATTTGTGCGGTAATAGATTGCAGTTGCCCTTGCTGTGATAGAGCATCCCAAATGGCTTGTGCGCCAGCCGTAGAGTGGTCAACTTTGCCTTTTTTGCCCTTGGCATCCACGTAATCGTCGGCATCTGGGTCAATATTGCCGAGTGCCGAATTGATGTAGTCCTGAAACTCTTTGCTGTATTTGCCGAGGTCGTGCAGTAAGCCGATGAGTTCACCCGCTTCTTTCAGTCCAAGTTTTTCAGCAGATTGTTTAGACAGTTGGGCAACACCCTGTAAGTGTTGCTTTAACGTTTGTATTTCACCATCTTTTTTACGTTGGTGCGCGATGATTCGCGCATTATGTGCTGCTGCTATCGGATATGAATTACCCATCGGTCGCCCCTTGTTTGAATAGGCTAGGTAACAGTACCGTTATCTAGCTTCTGGGTGATTATTCTTTATCCTAAAGTTCTTGGCAAGAAAAACACCTTAACACCCACTCCACCAACATTTCCCCTGACTCTCCTGAAACTTCATCGCGGCATCGTATTTGGGCGCACTGCTACGCGGTTGGTTCAGGCTTTCTTTAATGCCGAAACTGCCGTACTGACTGAAGGTGTGTGGCACGCTAAACAGCACAAACGTTTGTCCACCTGCCGCTTTCCACATTTCCAACAGGCGTTGGTAACGTTCGCCCATGCGCGGGTCACGGTTAGCAGCATGGAGTAAATCCATCATGTTTTGTCTGCGGTCAGCGGCGATTTCGCCGCCAATGGTTAAGTGTTGCCCGCCTTCGTAAGCGTATAAGGCTTTGCCATACTTTTGCGCGACTGCCGCTTGTTTGGTGAATTGATTCTTGAGACTTTCCAGCCCAAATGGGTCGTTAGGGTTATCAATCGCTGCAAAAATATCATCCACAGACGTGGCATTCACCAGCGGTTTGGGGATTTTGTTACGGTCATTGCAGGCAGGCAATTTCGCATCGTCATTCCGCCAGCAGGCATAGAAATAGCCGCCTGTGGCAATCGCATCCACGTATTGCCGCGTGTCACTGTAAGCGAGCATTCTTTCGGTGCGGTTAGCATCATTCTGGTATGTTCCCAACAGGCGAATCAAGCGTTGTGTGCCACCAAATTCATCTTCCCAAATCTGGAAGACTTTGCTGGCTTGCTTGGCATAAAAATTAACCCCACGCCATGCATCCGTAGGACTACCCATCTCTTCGCCTTTTTTGAGCATGTAATGGTGTGCCCAGAAAATGCCATTCCAAGTTTCATTGCTGTATTCGATGTGCGCTTTTAACCCCGTGTTGAGGTGCGCTTCGACGTAGCGGGCAAATTCCCTGATGTACGTTTCAGAAGCGTTGTGTGGAATGTTGAACCACGGGTGCGCGTTTAATTGGTTGGCGAGTTCGACTTGCACTTCGATTGGAACACCGCGCCCGTAACGTTCCAGCCGTGCGATATTGCCGGATGCGCCCCACACGGCATCCGTGAGTTTGCTGCGCTGCTCCCAACGGAATTCTTGGGTCATGCAGGTCTGGTCAAAGATCAAATTGCCATTGGCATCGCGGATGAAGCTATTGGGTTTGCTGGGTTCGGTTTGCGCACAGGTGAGGTAGCTGGGGCTGGCTTCCATCAGGTTCATCATGCGTACCAAGCGGAAATCTTTGAGGAAATTTAAATAGTCCGGGTTGAAGACAATCGCATTGCGGTCAGCACGTAAGGTGTCTTCAAAGCTGCGGTATTGACCCGCCGGGCAGTTGGCAACACCGTCTACTCGTGTGAAGGGTTTGCCTTCGCAGATACCGCCGGGCATCACCATACGGATATTCTTGACCGTGCCGCTGACAATTCGCAAACCAATGCGGTTATTAGTCGCAACACTGTCCAGTTTGGCGGGCAGGGTAATGTCGATTTCATCCCGCCCCGGAGCGCTGCTGACTATTTTGGCATAACCTGAATATTCCAGCTTAGCATTGCCTTCATACAACACGCTGTAACGCCCATTCGGGACTTGCCCCTGCAAGGCGCTATCCAGCAGGAAGGTGCGAATAATGCAAGCAGTACTTGGTGGCGTTGTTACCCAGCCGTTTTCATCATAAGCGGCATCTTTACAGGAATATTCACGCATAGGGCGGGCAACCCGGAAAATATCCGCAAAGGGTACGGGTGACGAGATGCTGTTTTGTTCAGCTTGCGGGGCTTCGCTGTTAATGCCCAGCGATGGTTGGAACAAGGCAGCCGGGGTTTGCCCGTAGACACTGAGTTGTTGGGCTAACGCCGTTTCAAATTGGTCGGGGGAAATCGCCCATGCCAAATTCAGGCTACTGGCGTTTACGCTTAGTTGGATGCCATTGGCGGGGTTACGGTCACTGTCCAGACTCAGGAAAAAACGTTCCAAGTTTTTACGTGCTTGGTAGGTGCAGGCATTAACATCGGCATTGCTACTGCACAGTGCGACGGCTATATCGTGTTGCGTTAGGTTGGCTTTGCCGAGTACCGGCAGTTGGGTGTTGCTGCCTAAGTGCAGCACTAGGTTATTGGAAGGCGCACTAAAACCACCATCTGCGCCACTCACATTGCCAGCGCGGAGGTATTGCAACCCACTGATCGGCGTTTCGGCATTATTGCGGGTTGGGTCGAGCAATACAAAACGCCCGCTGTTGGTGGCAATAGCGCCACCATTAGTGTTGTTGCCAAGCGTGCCACTGTCCGTACCGCCGCCACACGCCGTCAGTAGCAGCAACATAACAGTCAGCAGACCGCTTAAACGTATGCTATTAGCCCAGTGAGTTCCTGTTTTCATAAAGTAACCTTGTGTTGAGTGCTTATCAGGTTTTTATCGAATTGCGATGCCTTAGAATAGCGAGTATGCCGCAAAATTCCCTATCAATGATATTTATAAATTAAATTTATCAATAATAATATTTTATGAAAATAAAAGTTGATAGTTTATACTGTTCAATCATAAAAAATAGTTCTATTATAATATTTATTTTGCTAGACTACATTTCGTTTAATAATTCAACATTTGCGAAGGGTTAATGCGATGGATGATCTATTCTTTCCGATTCCATCTGAATACGTTATTGACTCAATGTCAGAAGCTTATGCCTCCGAGTTAAGCAGTTGGGAGGAACCCGTGAGAGCAGAGCGCAATCCGGTCGCTGACCCGTATTTGAGTGTGGTAAACGCCTTTGGTGTTGACCCTGCTAGCTGCGGGTGGTTATTGGATAGCGGCTGGCAATACATGCCGGAACAAGACAAGGATGGGTTTGTTGCCGCTATTCTGGAAGTTTTCCCCGATCACGTAGAAGCTTTGCAATCCTTGTACATGAACGCGTTTGAACGCTTGGGCGACCCGGAAGGTTTGGCATTTTGGACACTGAACATGGTATTTCAGCAAACGGCTGATCCTTTTGCGGTACTGAATCCGGTGATCAATGCATCTCCTGAATACGTTGGCATGTTGAAAACGGTGTTGGGTGATCAACCCGCACTGCGGGATTTGAATACCGGGCAAGCCATTGAAACACACCTCCGTACTCTTGACCCAGTGCTTCAGCGGGATTTATTCGGGCGCTTAATGGATCATTTGTATGACAATGTATTTGGGCGCGTTGCTGATGCAGAAGGTAGAGCTTATTGGACTGCTGAACTAAGCCAAGGTAATGCTACCCTGTTAACCATCATCGGTGCATTAATGACCGGGGCAGGGGCTGCCGATCAAGCCTTGCTGGCGGAAAAAAGTGAGATTGCTTACGATGCGGTGTCTGCATTGGTGAACCGTAATGTGATTACTCATCAGGATGTTGCTAGGTTGGGAACTGAGCAAGTGACAACCGCTCTGAGAAATATGCAGGAACGGTTGTCGGCATACGATGCGAGTGAGTTAGCAGCATTAGCAGCGGATCGGGAAACCCTGATTGCGCAATTGCTACAAGACATCGGTCTGGCTTAGAGACCAAAAAGACGATGAATGCCATCGGCGTTAACAGTGCGGACTGGGCAGTTGCCTCGGAACATTTCCCATTCATCGCAACGTTTGCCGCTGGGCAATACGCAGTCGGTTCTTTCACCTTCCGGCGTTCGGTGTGTTTCGAGTCTGCCGTGATTCTGGAGGCAATTGAGTGACGCAGGGTTGGCAGCGCGCGCCGCTTGCGGTGTAGCATTCATGGGCGCTGGAGCGCTGCTACAAGCGTAGAGTGTTGCCATCAGGCTGATGATAAAGCCCATTCTCAACTTCATGACATTCCCTCTTGGTTAACGCTGGCGCAACGGATACACAGTGTGGCGTAAGGTAACGCATCCAATCTTGCAGAGCTAATAATTTCCCCGCATCGGGTACAGCTACCGTATTCGCCGCTTTCAATACGTTTTAGGGCGCTGCGTACTTGTTTTAGTTCAATTTGCGATTCTTCTTTCAAATGACGCAAGACGTCTTCATTTTCGCGTTCGGTGACTTGTTCAGCAGAATCGGCGCTGTGTTCACTGTTAAGGTCATGGCTGACGTTCTCGATGCGGGATATCAGCACTTTTTCTAGTTCTTTGAGATGCTTATGCTTTTCTTCGTACATGTTTTCTGTTCTCATTAGGTCTTAAAAGAATGATGATAACGCATTGTCGGGGTCCCGGCATGATGTAGTGCAGCAAAGGAGTTAACAAATGCGCAAATGGATGATCGTCGCCATCACCGGGATATTAAGTGCTTGTACTGGTGGGCATAATCTGGATTCACCTCTGAAAACTTGCAAAGCCGTCACCGTTGCCTTAGCCGGCGATAAAGGTGTGGTCTGGCACAGTGAGCAGCAAACCGAACAAAAAGGCGTACAGTTACAAGTTACCTTGGAATTTGCTTTGGAAGGGCAGGGTAATGAAGTGTCGCAGGCGGTGTGCATTTACGGTTTAAGTAGCCCAGATATGGATTACCGCAATGCACTGGGTGAATATGCCAACACGCCAACGCAAATGATGATTAATGGCATGGCGATTCCTGCCGGTGATTTGATGCAAGCCATCAATCGTGCCACCGCCGATACTGCCAAAGCCATTGGTCAGAAAGCTGTCGATAAAATCAACGAGAAATCAGGATACTAGCTTTCAAGCCGGGGTGATTGTCATCCAGTTGCACGGTCGCCCCATGCAATTCCGCCACGGCTTTCACCAGACTTAAACCTAACCCGTTGCCGGGTGTGCTGCGGGCATTATCCAGGCGGGTAAAGCGTTTGAAGACTTGTTCGTGTTGTGCTGTGGGAATACCCAAGCCGTTATCCGCTACCGTAATGGTAATATTACCGGCTTGTTGTGTGGCTGCCAGATGGATTTCGCCACCAGCAGGGGTGTATTTCACCGCATTGTCCAACAAATTGGTAATGGCTTGCGCTAACAATTGGCGATTGCCGTGTATCTGCAAGTCCGACGCGGCATGATAACTCAGGGTGAGGTTTCGCTCTTCGGCAACCGCCGTGTAGAGGTCGGCAAGTTCTTCGATCAGCAAGGTTAGATCAACTTCCGCCCAATCCTGACGTTGGGCGCTGGATTCGATTTGTGCAATGCTCAGCAGCGCGTTGAAGGTTTTAATAAGTTCATCAACTTCGACGATGGTGTCTTGGATCAGTTGCTGGTAATCGGTTTGCGTGGCAGGTTGAAATTGGCTAGTTTCCAGACGATTCCGCAAGCGGTTGAGCGGATTACGTAAATCATGCGCGAGATTGTCGGTGACATCCCGCATACTGTGCATCAGGTGTTCGATCCGCGCCAACATGGTGTTGAGGACACGGCTAAGACTGTCGAATTCGTCATTGCGTTGGGTCACTGGCATCCGCCGCGTGAGGTCGCCGCTCATAATCTCATTGGCAGTGTGCCCCACAGCATTGAGACGGCGTTGCACATTGTGGCTCATGAATATCCCGCCCGCTAACGCTAATGCCACAATAATGGCGATAGCGGCTAAGACGGTTTGCAATAAACGGGCTTGCAGGGTCTGCTGTTCTTTCAGGTCAGTGACTACCAATAATTGATAGCCCCCCGGTAACAGCGTTAACATCATCCGGGCAGGCTCGGAATGGCGTTTTTCGCCACTAATCAAACTAAACGGCAAGCTGGCGACAATCTGTTTAGAGCTTTGGGTAAAATGTTCAAATTCGAGGTCGCGGGTCAAATCCTGCTCGCTGCGGTGAATCAGGCGGGAAATCAAATAGCGTGAGCCATTTTCACTGTTACGCATGGTGATTGCCCCGCTCAAACCTTCGACGGCAAGGCGGCGGTACAGGTTGAGCAGGGCATCGGTTTCGAGTTGTAAGCGGGCATCGGTTTGCTGTTCCATTTGCCCCTTTGCCATCCAATAAATGTAACCGAGTGCGCCCGCTGCCACAGCACTAAACAGTAAGGCGTACACCAGTGAGAGCCGAAAAACCGACGTGTTAAGCAGTTTGCGGGTCATGCAGCAAATACCCCGCACCCCGGATGGTGTGTAGCAATGGTGTGTCGAAATCCTTGTCTATTTTGCTCCGCAACCGGCTGATATGAACATCAATCACATTCGTTTGTGGGTCGAAATGGTAGTCCCAGACTTTTTCCAGCAACATGGTGCGGGTGACGACTTGCCCCGCGTGGCGCATCAGGTATTCGAGCAGATTGAATTCGCGCGGTTGCAGAGGAATCACTGTGCCGCCACGGGTAACGCGGCGTTTGAGCAAGTCCATTTCCAAATCCCGAACCTTGAGCGTGGTGTATTCTTGCGCGGGCTGGGTGCGACGCAATAAGGCTTGCAAGCGTGCCAGTAACTCGCTGAAAGCGTAAGGTTTAACCAGATAATCATCACCACCGGCACGTAAGCCTTCGACGCGGTGATCGACATCGCCTAAGGCGCTTAAGATAAGCACGGGCGTCTGCATCTCTTGCGCACGCAGGGTCTGGATTAAGGAAAGACCATCGCGTTTTGGCAACATCCGGTCGACAATTAATGCGTCGTAGTTACCTTGCAGGGCAAGGTGCAAACCATCCTCACCATCAGCAGCGTGATCAACAATGTAGCCACTTTCCATCAAGCCTTTCTGGATAAAACTGGCGGTTTGGCGGTCATCTTCAACGATTAGGATATTCATGTGGCAAGCATAAAACACTTCCTGACATCTGAACATGACAATTCCGTAACCTTACCGCAAACCCTTGGTAATGTTGTTTCTGTCACTATATTGGCAATAACACAGCCTATTGCACAGGAGTAAGCGATTCATGTTCACACGTAAACAGCGGGTAATCAGCGCAGGTTTGCTGATGAGTTCGGTATTGGTATTGACTGCGATCGTGCCAGTGTTGGCAGAAACTGCCAGTACCTTTCCCTTGCAGCAAGCCCCGGCAGCCGCGCCATTAGTTGCCGTACCAGCACCAACCCCTAGTGCAGGTGCGTTACCAGAATTAACCACATTGATCAAACAAAATAGCCCGGCAGTGGTCAATATCAGCGTGGAGGCGTCGGCAGCGTCTAAACGCATGGGTGATTTGCCCGATGGTTTGCCACCAGAGCTGGAACGTTTTTTCCGGGGCTTACCCGGTGGTGGAGAACCCGAATCACGCCGAGCCAGAGCTTCCGGTTCCGGGTTTATTATTTCAGCGGATGGTTACGTTGTGACCAACGCACACGTCGTGGAAGGTGCCAAATCCATTTTGGTAGGTTTGAATGACCGCCGTGAATTGCCTGCCGAGGTCATCGGTATCGACACCCTCAGTGATATTGCCGTGCTGAAGGTTAAAGCGGAAAACTTACCCACGGTGCAATTCGGCGATTCCAATGCCTTAGAAGTAGGGCAGTGGGTGGTGGCAATTGGTGCGCCGTTTGGCTTAGACCTTACCGCTACCCAAGGCATTGTCAGTGCTTTGTCACGAAGCCTACCGGATGGCACGTATGTGCCGTTTATCCAAACCGATGTGGCAGTTAACCCCGGTAACTCTGGCGGTCCACTATTTGATCTTAGTGGACGGGTAATTGGGGTTAATTCGCAAATTTACAGCCGCAGTGGTGGCTATATGGGCATCTCATTTGCGATTCCGGTAAACGTGGCAAAAACCGTCATCGAACAACTCAAGAGCAAAGGTAAGGTTGACCGAGGTTGGTTAGGCGTGGCGATTCAGGACATGAGCCAAGATTTAGCCCGCTCTTTCAACCTGAATCAGCCGGATGGCGCGTTGGTTTCCAGTGTCCAAGCCGGTAGCCCTGCGGATAAAGCGGGTGTGCAAGCCGGTGATGTTATCGTGGGTTTTGGTGAGGGTAAGGTGAAGTCTTCCTCTGATTTACCTTTATTGGTAGGCAATACCCCAGTGGGTACGCAAGTGCCGCTCAAACTCCTGCGGGCAGGGGCAGAAAAAACCTTAAATGTCACCATTGCTAAACTCGGTGACGATAAAGAAGAAACGTCGCCAGTCGCTAAAACGCAAGGTGAAAGCGGGATGCTGGGCTTGATGGTATCCACATTAAGCAGTGAAGAGCTGAAATCCCGCCAGTTAAGTCATGGCGTGGTGGTCGAACAAGTCATGGCTGATGGTCCTGCCGAACAAGCCGGGTTGACCGTGGGGGATGTGATTGTTTCCGTCAATAATCAGCCGGTGACATCAGCGGCTGACCTTAAAACGGCGGTACAAGCCGCACCTGCCGGTAAACCCATTGCCATGTTGATTGTGCAGGGTGAACAAACCCGCTTTGTGGCGGTCAATAAACCGTAGATACTTTTCTTTCACTTAACACACTCCAAGCACTTTCCCCGCCAACGAATACGCACCTTGGCGGGGATTTTTTTATCGATTCTTGGTCAGCTTGCCGATTATCTGAAGATCACGGTGGTCTATAAACCCCGTTACAGACAATAAAGCCCGAATTCAGGATTATGCAGTGATTAAATCACAGAGGATCTGCCTAATGCCGGATAATGACGAAACCTATACCGTACCTGATGACGAATATGTTGCACCAGAAACAGAAATAACTGAAGCAGTACCGAAACCTGAGGTAGTATCTGAACCGCAGCCCCTTCCTCCGGCTCCCAGAAACGATGCAGTGTTAGCATCAGCGCTAAATATTTACCAGCAAATGCTGGCGCAACTCGAAACCAATAAGGAAATCATTCGAGATAACCGCCATGAACTTGCGCAAATTCGCCAGCAAATTCGCGAGCTTTCGGCAGCCAGCAACCGTGACCCGCGTGTGGAAGACGATACGGACAGTCACGGCTTGCACACCAGCAAAGTTGCCGCGCAATACGACGATTGTGGCAGCATTATCGCTTATGCTGAACAAGTCCGGCGGCATGTGTATGACAATATTAGTGAAGCCGAAGAGTTGTTATCACCGATGACGCAAAGTATGGACTTGCTCAAATTGCGGGTACGCCACATCCGTTTGCTGGAAGGCTTGTTAACAGCACAAGAAAATGGCTTGCGGCTTGAAATTCAGCAACGCAATGCCGATGCGTGTATCTGGCAGTTGGCGGACATTCTCAAAGTTTGACGCTTTGCGGGTGACTTTTTAAAATTTCCTATCCAATTGATTTTTAAAAAATCTTGCGTCCCCCTTTGCAAAAGGGGGGGATTGAGGAGTCTTCGTAAGAATTTATTTTAATAAGTATTTACGTAAATACAAAAAATATGCTATAAACCAGTAATTTATAGTAAAAATTAGTGCTTTTTTATTGTAAATAATTACGTATTTAGTTGATCGTTGTGAAAAGGAAAGTGCCATGAGCAATGTCGTCAAGCTGCCTGAAACAGGCTCACACAACACCATAGAAATTGAAGACGCTCCGTCGGAGTTCCCCATTCCTCACGAAGGCTGTTACTACGGAATAGCGGGGCGTTTTGCCTTTGATGCCTGCCAACAGTCCGAAGCGGATCCGATCGGCGTACTAATTCACTTATTAACCTGGGCAGGCGCTTATTTTGGTAATAAAGCGGTGTTGCGTTTGGGCGATGTCGAAGCGCCGCCACGTTTGTTCAGCGTAACCGCGAGTTCTGCCGGTGGCGGTAAAGGCACAGCGGCTGCCCCGGTCAGAAAACTCATGCAAGATTATGTCAATGTGCAACTGCGCAAACGGGGTTTGCCATTAGCGCTATACCGAGACGGTCCAATGTCGAGCGGGGAAGGGCTGGCATGGGCGGTGCGCGACCCAGCGGATACGGAAGATGAAGACGGCAATTCGACCGACAAAGGCGTTCCCGACAAGCGCTTAATGATTCTCGAAGAGGAATTTGCCGCTGTCCTGCAAGCGGCACGGCGTGAAGGCAACACGGTTTCAGCCGCGATTCGCCGTTTTTGGGACACGGGTAACTTTTCCCCCTTGACCAAAAATAATCGCGTGACAGTAACGGATGCGCACGTCTGTTTCGTCGGTCACATTACTTATGAAGAGTTGGTCAAGCGCTTGGAGCAAAGCGAATACGCCACCGCCTTAGCCAGCCGTATTTTATGGATATGCGTACGTCGTCCCAAAATTGTGGCGATTCCTGAAGGCATTCCCGTTGTCAAAATGTTGCATTACGCCGATGAAGTCGCCAAAGCCATCGCGTTTTCCAGCGAAGTGAATGAATTAACCCTATCCACGGAAGCGTTGGAGCTGTGGTCAACCTTGGCGTTGTCATTGGCAAAAGTGAATTCCCCCATGTCGGAACGCTCACGGGTACAAGTGCTACGCATCGCCTGCATTTTTGCCTTGCTGGATTGCACCGATCAGGTCATGCCAAAACATTTACGCGCTGCCACCCACATTTGGGATTACTGCCTAGGCAGCGTCGCTTACATCTTTGAAGGTGAGCAGAATGAGGATGAAGGCAAAATCATGGCAGCCTTGCGTAAACACGGCGGGTTAACCACTACCCAAATCAGGGTGAATGTTTTCCAGCAAAATATCAAATCAGCGGCGATGAACACCTTGCTGAAATCCCTAGAAACACAAGGCAGGATTCGGCGGATTGTGAAACACCGAGGGGACGGGCGCGGGGGTAAACCGGCAACGGTTTTTGAATTGATCAGAAACTAAATACGTTTAAATACGTCAATATTTAACGCATTAAATCTAACTAAACTACTAATTTATATAAATATTTTATTTAATACGTAAATACTTTAAAAATTTTTAAAAAGACATCTCTGACCTATTGTTTTCTTGTTCCTCCCCTGGTTAGGGGAGGGTAGGAAGGGTTTCTGATTACGAGTGGGTTATTTCTGGGGTAGGGCGACGCGAATATTGAGTTCACGCAATTGTTTGGCATTAACTTCGGCAGGGGCGTCAGTCAGTGGGCAAGCAGCCGTTTGTGTTTTCGGGAACGCCATAACGTCACGAATCGACTGGCTACCCGTCATCAGCATAATCAAACGGTCTAAACCAAATGCCAAACCACCGTGTGGAGGGCAACCGTATTTCAGCGCATTCAACAAGAAACCAAACTTTTCTTGCGCTTCCTCATCAGAAATTCCCAGTAGCTTAAATACAGATTTCTGCATTTCCATATTGTGGATACGTACAGAACCACCACCGACTTCCGTACCATTCAGCACCATGTCATAGGCGACAGACAGTGCCTGCCCCGGATTTGCCAGCAATTCTTCTGGTGAGCTTTTCGGTGCAGTGAAAGGGTGGTGCAAGGCAACCCAACGGTTGTCTTTATCATCCCATTCAAACATGGGGAAATCCACAACCCATAAGGCTGCCCAAGCGCCTTCGACCAAGCCGCGATCATGCCCTAATTTTACCCGCAATGCGCCTAAAGCATCATTCACCACACGCGATTTATCAGCACCAAAGAAGATCAAATCGCCGGTTTGTGCGCCTGTGCGTTCCATAATGCCGCTAACGGTTTCATCTGGCAGGAACTTCAGAATAGGGGATTGCAAGCCTTCACGCCCAGCAGTCGCGTCATTGACTTTAATATATGCCAAGCCTTTAGCACCGTAACGCCCGACAAAAGCAGTGTAGTCATCAATCTCTTTGCGCGATAAATCCCCACCTTTTGGCAGGCGCATCGCTACAACACGGCTGTTAGGGTCTTTAGCAGGTGCTGAGAAAACTTTGAATTCCACGCTTTCCATTAAGTCACTGACTTCGATGAACTCCAGTGGAATACGCGCATCCGGTTTGTCAGAACCAAAGCGATGCATGGCTTCGGAATAGGGCATACGTGGGAACGGATTCGGCAACTCTACGCCCAAGATTTCCTTGAAGGTCGCCCGCATCATGGTCTCCATCATGTTCATAATGGCATTGTCATCCATGAAGGAGGTTTCAATGTCCAATTGCGTGAATTCAGGCTGACGGTCGGCACGTAAGTCTTCGTCACGGAAGCAACGCGCAAATTGGTAATAACGATCCATCCCCGACATCATCAGCAATTGTTTGAACAGTTGCGGTGACTGGGGCAGGGCGAAGAACGACCCCGGATGGGTACGGCTAGGCACGAGATAGTCACGTGCACCTTCAGGGGTTGCTTTAGTCAACATCGGGGTTTCGATGTCGAGGAAGCCATTGTCTTCGAGGAAGCGCCGTAAGAAACCGGTTACTTTGGCGCGGGTTTGCATCCGCTTCTGCATTTCAGGGCGACGCAGGTCAATGTAACGGTAAGTTAAACGGGTTTCTTCACCAACGTTATCTTCATCTAATTGGAACGGTGGCGTTTCAGCCGTGTTCAACACATTCAGTTCAAGACCGAGGATCTCAATTTGCCCACTACGCAAGTTAGCGTTTTCGGTGCCAGCCGGGCGCTGACGCACTTTGCCTACCACTTGCAACACATATTCATTACGTGCTCGTTCAGCAGTTTGGAATACATCGGCTTTGTCTGGGTCAAAGACAACCTGCACTAAGCCTTCACGGTCACGCAAGTCGATAAAAATAACCCCACCGTGGTCACGGCGACGGTTGACCCATCCACACAAAGTTATTTGCTGATCTAGCAGGGCTTCATCCACCTGCCCACAATAATGGCTACGCATTGCTTATTCCTGTTGGTTTCAATCTGCCCCGATTTGTTATTTAAGCCGGGAACGTTGCACTGTAAAGTGCGGGAATGTTAAGCCCTGACAGTCGGATACGCAAGCGAGATACAGGAAAGCGAGTATAGCGTGTTACAAAGTGGAAAGTGTCGTGCCTAAAGAATAGACTTTCGCCTCCAAATCACCACCAATCTGTTCGTATTCGCCACGCAGTTGCCAATGATCATTCAACTTATAACCCGCACCAACACCTAATACAATATCGGTGCCACTCATTGCGGCGACAGGTACACCGACTTTATTGGCTTCGGCATCCCATGCCATGAAGCCCACTTTGCCAGACAGGGAAGTTTTACCATCAATAGTGTATGAACCGATAGTCGAGAGCGCTAACCCGGAACCATTAACCGTGGATTTTTCACCCGTTGTGGCGCTAGTCCCGTCATTGGTAAACAAGTCGTAATACCCACCTTCAACGGCAAAATTATCATTAAATTTGTAGCCAGTTGCTACTTTGTAACCGGTACTGTCACAGGCAACACCCTGATAATTGCATTCAGCATCTGACTTGAGTAAGCTAAAACCAGCATAGGATTGACCGGGTGTTCCTGAATTTGCTTCAGTAGCAGAAAATAAATCGTTAGCCAAAGTGATGGAGGGGACAACACTCAAGCTGATCAGACCAATCAAATAGGAAAGTTTCATGAGGGGTTTCCTTGGTAAAAAGTCCCTCTCTTGGAAACGAAAGGGACTGACACAATCAATAGAATTAGAATGTCGAGAAGGTTGCGCCAACGGAATAAAGGTTATTATTCAAGCCATTAAAATGTTCCAGCTCACCCCGGACGCCCCAATTGTCATTAATTTTGTATTCAGCACCAGCGCCTAATGACAAGTCAACGCCATCGGTTGTTGTACTTTGAACAATGGTGGCGGAGTTAACACCTACACGGCTAACGGATGCCGTGGTTTCTTTTTCCCACATCATCAATCCAGCTTTACCGAATACATTGACCTCATTGGTAACGGGTGCACTCGCGACACCCGAAACATTAAAGCCACTCGCGGTAGAAGTCAGTTTAGCAGGGTTAGGCACGGCATTGACCGCAGGAATGACAGGAATCGTACCTTCTGTGGAAGCGTCACCAAAATCAACATAAGCACCTTCAACTGCTAGATTGGGTGCAACGTTATAACCACCAAAAACTTTCCAGCCGCTAGGCGTAGGGCAGTCAATATCACCTAATAATGCCCCAGCCTGATCAGCGACAGAATCGCAAGTGCTATCACTGGACTGACCAATACTCGCACCACCGTAAATAGCACCGGTACTGTCGTCTTCAGAAGAATCACCGCCCAAAATAGACCCACCAGCAAACACCGAAGAACTTGAAAACGCAGCAATAGCTACTGCTACTAGAATAGATTTTTTCATAATGCTCGTAACCTTTTATTGTTGTAATTAAGCAACCGTAACCATTTTATTCTGGTCACTAGGTAATAAGCAATGCGTGCTGTATGGTTTCCGATGAGTGGCTTTAAAAGGATTTTCCTGCGCTTATGCTTACTTACAAGCCGGACATGCGCCTGTCCCACAAGCAGCAGAAGGTGCATCATTATTGGCAAGATTCTTTTTGCTGCCGCTTTTGAAGTCGGTTTCGTACCAACCACCGCCACCAAGACGAAACGCAGCGGCTGTTACCGTTTTTGCCAATGTGGAGGCATGACAAGCAGGGCAATCCGTCAGGGGTGCATCTGATATTTTTTGCAGCGCTTCCATTTCATGACCACAAGCACTGCATTGATAAGCATAAATAGGCATATTAAGACTCCAGTCCGTGTATATTAGCAGGACGTGATAATAGAGGCGTGCTTGCATGAATTCAATGAATCAGGCTACATTCTCACCTCAAACTGTGCAAAGGAATGAAAAAACATGCGTAATGTGCTGATTACCGGCTGTTCCAGCGGCATTGGCTACTGCGTGGCAAAAGGCTTGCGGGAACGGGGTTATCAAGTGTTTGCTTCTGCACGCAAACAGGAAGATGTCGAACGTTTGGAAGCGGAAGGTTTTAAGACCTTGCAACTGGATCTTGCCGATCCTGAAAGCGTGCAGGATGCGGTATATGAGCTGATGTTGCGTACTAATAGCGAATTGTACGCCGTGTTTCATAATGGCGCTTACGGGCAGGCAGGGGCGCTGGAAGACCTGTCCCGCACCGCACTGGAACAGCAATTCGCGACCAATGTCTTTGGCTGGCATCAGTTGACGACAATGGTTATGCCGCTGTTACGTCAGCGTAATGAAGGTCGGATTATTTATAACAGTTCCTTGTTGGGTTACGTGGCATTGCCATTTCGCGGTGCGTACAATGCCAGTAAATACGCCATAGAAGGCATGGCAGACACGTTACGTTTGGAGCTGGCAGATACCGACATCAAAGTATGCTTGATTGAACCTGGCCCCATTGAGAGCCGTTTCAGGGCGAATGCTTTGCAGTCATTGAGGGCACATGTCAGTATTGATCAAAGTGCGCATCGGCAAAAGTACCAAGGCGCAATTCGCCGCCTTGAGAAGGCAGGGTCTGCGGCTCCTTTTACGTTGCCACCCGAAGCCGTGTTAGAGAAGGTCATTCATGCCTTGGAAAGCCCAAATCCTAAAGCACGTTATCCAGTGACTGTACCTGCGCATCTTTTTTGGGCTTTACGGCGGGTACTGCCTACACGCTGGTTAGACAGCATTTTACTACGCATTTCCAGCAAAGAAAATCAATAGGTTGTTAGTTATTATGAATGAAACACTCGAATACTTGTTTTTCACCCAAAGCATTGCTGACCAGTTTATTGAAGCATTACATGAGCATGAATTGCACTTTGAACGCGAAATCGAGCCAGTGCAGGGGGCTATTGTCCTGAAAATTGCTGAAGGGGTAGATGATGACTTATGGGACATGCTGGATGACCTCTACGATGCGCTTAGTGAAGCGGATCAGGCGCTGGTAGAGGCAGGGCTTGAGGATGATGACAGCAAAAGCACCGCAGGCATTTACTTGCAATTAGCTGGTGGGCATCAAACCATTGCACAAGTAGACCCTGATGTGATGAGCCGAATGCTGACTGTCATTACGACTGAAGAATTGAATATCTTTGTGGATACGATTGTACGCAGTGTCGAAACGCCAGATGATTCACCCATCTGCAAACGCTAATCTCTACAGGTTCTCACCTACTACATGTATCTACATAACACTTATATTATGTCAAATTGACATAATATGTATTATGCGAAATATGGAACTAATACAAAGGAAGGGAGCTAATCCCCATTCAAACCTAATGCCTCATGCACCAATGCCTGTTGCTGACGCTGGTGTATATACAATGACCCTACCGCAGGCGCTGCCATCGCTGGGCGGCTTACACACACCACTTCAGTATAATCATAGGCATCAAAACGGTGTTTAATGCCATTCCACGCGCCCTGATTCACCGGTTCTTCCTGACACCAAATCACGGTTTTGACGTTGGGGTAATACTCCATTACATCCACCAATTCTTGTCCGGGGAATGGGTAAAGCTGTTCCAAACGGATAAGCGCCGTATTGGTCAGCGCGTGTTTGCGCCGTTCTTCTAGCAAATCGTAGAACACCTTGCCGCTGCACAGAATCACTCGCGTCACCTGCTCTTTCGCCTCCACATCGGTGATGTCCACATCATCCAGAACGACTTCAAATTGCCCCAGCGTAAAGTCTTCCAACGGGCTAACCGCCAACGGATGCCGCAACAAACTTTTTGGCGTAAACACAATCAAGGGCTTGCGGTATTTACGCAGCATTTGCCGTCGCAACATGTGGAATACCTGCGCGGGGTTAGACGGAATGCAAATATGCATGTTTTCCTGCGCCGCCAACTGCACAAAGCGTTCTAAACGCGCTGATGAGTGTTCCGGTCCCTGTCCTTCCAAGCCGTGTGGCAGGAACATCACTAGCCCGCACAAGCGCTGCCATTTCTGCTCACCGGAACTGATAAACTGGTCAATCACCACCTGCGCCCCGTTCACAAAGTCACCGAATTGCGCCTCCCAAATCACCAGTGCATCCGGTTCTGCCGTAGCGTAGCCGTATTCAAACGCCAGCACCGCTTCTTCCGACAACAACGAGTCAATCACCGTAAATTTGGCTTGGAAGTCAGCAGTGTGTTGCAACGGAATCCATTGTTCACGCCGCTGCTGGTGGTGCAACACCGCGTGGCGGTGCGAGAATGTGCCGCGACCACAATCCTGCCCGGATAAGCGCACATCAAAACCTTCCTCCACCAACGTGGCATAAGCAAGGTTTTCACCAAAGCCCCAGTCCGCCGCGATTTCACCCCGCCCCATTGCTGCCCGCGTTTCCAGCACCTTGAGCACACGTGGATGCACCACGAAATCAGCCGGGATATTGCTTAGCCAGCGAGCGCTAATGCTTTGAATGCGGTCTGCGAAACACGTCGTGTCAATGTGCTGCCGCCAAGGTTGCCCGACATACGCTTTCCAATGCGTTTGCAATTCAGCAGGCAAACCAGAGCGCGTCTGGCTATTACAACAGGTCACACCGCCGTTAGACAGTTTGGTGCGGTAAGCGTCGATCAAGCCTTTTGCGCCACCCTCGCTGACCACTCCCGCTTCGGCGAGCCGCTGCGCGTATTTGGCACGGGTCGTGGGCAAACTGCGAATGGTGCTGTACATCACCGGCTGGGTCATGTTTGGTTCATCGGCTTCGTTATGTCCTAAGCGGCGATAACACACCAAATCGATGACCACGTCTTTTTGGAATAACTGACGGTATTCGAGCGCCACTTGCGTGGCATACACCACCGCTTCGGGGTCATCGCCGTTGACGTGGAAAATCGGCGCGTTGACCATTTTCGCCACATCCGTCGGGTAATAGGTGGAACGGCTGTCCGACACTGTGCTGGTGGTAAACCCTATCTGGTTATTGATAACAACGTGGATCGTGCCACGCGTACGGTAGCCACGGGTTTGCGCCATATTGAAAGTTTCCATCACCACGCCCTGCCCCGCAAATGCCGCATCGCCGTGGATCGAAACACCCAATACTTGGTCTCCGTCTTTGTCTTCACGCCGATCTTGACGGGCGCGGACTGAACCTTCCATCACTGGGCTAACAATTTCCAAATGCGAGGGGTTAAACGCCAATACCAAGTGCATAGGACCGCCTTCGGTACTGACATCGCAGGAAAAGCCTTTGTGGTATTTCACGTCACCTGTATAGGTTTCGTCGATTTTGCCTTCAAATTCACTGAACAACTCGCCCGCAGGCTTACACAGCACATTGGTGAGAACATTTAAACGCCCTCGATGCGCCATACCGATCACCATTTCCTGCAACCCCTGTTTGCCACCCTCATGGATCAGGGTTTGCAATAACGGAATCAGACTTTCGCCGCCTTCCAGCCCGAAACGCTTTTGCCCGACGTAACGGCGATGTAAGTATTGCTCAAAACCTTCCGCTGCGGTGAGCTGTTCGAGAATTTTACGGCGTTCAGGGTGAGTTAATTTACCCCGTCCCATAGTGGGTTCGATGCGCTTTTGCAGCCAACGTTTTTCTTGTACATCCAAAATGTGCATGTATTCAAAGCCGATCGTGCGTAGGTAGGTTTCACGCAGTGCGTTGACAATATTGCCTAAGGTTGGCTTGGCGGCGATATTGAACGAACCGGGGTCAAACACAGTATCGAGATCAACATTTTCCAACCCGTGGTGTTCCAACATCAACTGCGGCACACCCACTTTGTAAGCGTAATCACCGAGTGGGTTGGTGTTGGCTTCCAAATGCCCCAAGTAACGGTAGGCATTGATTAAGCGCGAAACATGCAATTGTTCACTACGCTGTTCCAACACTGTGCCATTGTGCGCATTAGGCATAGGGCTTTGAGTAACAGGCTCCGCATCCAAACGTTGAAAGTAGGCTTGCCATTGTGGGTCTATGCTGTGTGGGTCTTGCTGATAGCGCTCATACAGTTGCTCTAAGAAAAGCGCATGTTCACCATCGAGGAAAGATTCATCCATCATACCCGCACCCTGATTATCGGTTTATTTTAACGGGTACATTATAGACCAATGCAGGGGAATTGTGTGTAGAATGCTCTACTCTCCCATTGAAGGATGCTCATTATGGTTTGGAAACCCCGTGTCACCGTTGCCAGTGTCATTGAACACGAGAACCGCTTTCTGATGGTGGAGGAAATGCACGGTGGGCAACTGACCATCAACCAACCTGCCGGACACATGGAACACGGTGAAAGCCTGCTGGATGCGGTTCGGCGTGAAACGCTCGAAGAAACCGGCTGGAATTTTGAGCCAACCGCCCTACTCGGTATTTTCCACCTGCAACGCGATGACCCTGACCGTGTGTACTTGCGCTTTACCTTCACCGGGACGCTACTCGAACCTATCCCTGGCTACCAGATCGACCCAGAGATTAGTGCCGTGCATTGGCTGACACGCGAACAGATCCGCCAGCAGCAACCCTGTGTGTGGCGCAGCGATCTAGTCGGGCGTTCGCTGGAGATGTACGAATCCGGGATACGCCATTCACTGGATAGCCTGCACTATTTCATCGCCAATGATTAATACCAAGCAAAAAGTCATCGTGGGACTGTCAGGCGGGGTTGATTCCTCGGTTGCCGCGCTATTGCTGCTCGAACAAGGCTACCAAGTGGAAGGCTTGTTCATGAAAAACTGGGAAGAAGACGATACCGAAGACCATTGCTCTGCGGCGGTTGACCTTGCCGATGCACAAGCCGTCGCCAATCAGTTAGGTATAGCCCTGCACACCCGCAATTTCGCCAGCGAATATTGGGAGCGCGTTTTTACCTACTTTTTAGATGAATACCGCGCCGGGCGCACCCCCAACCCCGACATCATGTGCAATAAGGAAATCAAGTTCAAAGCCTTCCTAGAGCTTGCACTGGAATTGGGCGCAGACTACATCGCTACCGGACACTACGCCCGCATTGCACGTGACCCCGACGGCACAGCGCGAATGCTCAAGGGCGTGGATGCTAACAAAGACCAAACCTATTTCCTCTACACCCTGCAACAGCACCAATTGCAACGCAGTCTGTTTCCCGTTGGGGAGTTGCAAAAAAGCAAGGTGCGTGAATTGGCAGAAACCGCCGGGTTCACCACCGCCCGCAAAAAAGACAGCACTGGCATCTGCTTCATTGGCGAACGCAAATTCCGCGATTTTCTGCAACGCTTTCTGCCTGCACAACCCGGCAATATCGTCACTGCTGACAATGAGATCATCGGCAAACACCACGGTTTAATGTATTACACCCTCGGTCAGCGCCAAGGCTTAGGCATTGGCGGACGCAAAGACGCGGATGAATCCCCTTGGTTCGTGGTCGACAAAGATATGGCAACTAACCGCCTGATCGTGACCCAAGGGCATCAACACGAATTGCTGATGAAACACTTCTTGTTAGCCTCACAATTGCATTGGGTGGCGGGTCAAGCTCCCGGTGAACAGTTTGAATGCAAAGCCAAAATCCGCTACCGTCAGACCGAGGAAACCTGCCAAGTCACCCTCAAGCCCGATGGTCACAGCGCGGTGTGCTTTCCCCATGCACAACGCGCCATTACCCCTGGACAATCCATTGTGTTTTATCAAGATGACACCTGTTTAGGCGGTGGTATCATCGACGCGATGGCAAGCACGTGCCCACATCCCTAGCCCGAATTTCTCACTATCATAAAAACCCAAGGCTATCCGTGGTAGAATA
>CAYQTB010000023.1:0-28441 GCA_964420315.1 uncultured Thiothrix sp.
TTGCAGGTACGGAACATGTCTAAATCAGCGGCAGGCACGGCAGAAAACCCCGGCACGAATGTAGCCCAAAAGTCGGGCTTAAACAAAGCCATCCTCGACCAAGGTTGGGGGGAGTTTCGGCGGCAACTCGACTACAAAATGGCATGGGAAGGCGGGATGCTGTTTGCTGTACCGCCGCATCATACCAGTCAGACTTGCCCCTGTTGTGGTCACGTCTCAAAAGACAACCGCCAGACCCAAGCCCGGTTTGCGTGTGTGGAATGTGGCTACGAAAACCACGCCGATGTCGTCGGCGCGATCAACGTTTTAGAGCGGGGACACCGCTTGTTAGCTTGTGGAGATGGGGTGTTACGCCCCTCGATGAAGCAAGAACCCACCGAAGGGGTGAAGCCTTGCCGCTTAGCTCCCGTAGGAATCCCCTTCCTTTAGGGAGGGGAGGATGTCAAGGTTGGCAATTATCAAAACCAATCCAGTATTTGGTGGTGATTGGTTTGGAATCTATGTCGCCCCAGAATTTAAGCGTTCTAAGAAATACTTTTTTGCGTGAGACATGGTTGCAAGGGCCAACAGCAAGAGGTTGGAAACAACCGCTGAACGTGAGTGTTAATTTTCTCACGGTGTCTGCTTGGAATGCACTGTTTCCCCACTGTCCGATTACCCGCATTAGCGAAAATTAATGAATACATGAACAGGAGATAAAAATGTCAGACGTAAGCCAACTGCAAAGCATTATCGAAGAAGCCTTCGAGCGCCGCGCCGACATCAACCCGCGTAATGCCGAAAGCCAAACCCGCGACGCGGTGAACGAGGCGTTGGCATTGCTAAATGCCGGTAAATTGCGCATTGCCACTCAACACGGCGTAGGCAACTGGGAAGTGAACCAGTGGTTGAAAAAAGCGGTATTACTGTCATTCCGCTTGAATGATAACGCCGTGATGGATGGCGGTTGCACCCAGTATTACGACAAAGTGCCCTCCAAATTTGCGGGCATGAGCGCGGATGAGTTTGTCGCAGCTGGCGTGCGCGTAGTGCCGAATGCGATTGCACGTCGCGGCTCTTATATCGCTCCCGGCTGCGTGTTGATGCCGTCTTACGTCAATATCGGCGCGTATGTGGATAGTGGCACGATGGTGGATACGTGGGCAACGGTTGGTTCTTGCGCACAAATCGGTAAGAACGTGCATTTGTCCGGCGGCGTAGGCATCGGCGGCGTGTTAGAACCCGTGCAAGCCGGTCCGACCATTATTGAAGATAACTGCTTTATCGGTGCACGTTCTGAAGTCGTGGAAGGTGTGATCGTGGAAGAGGGCGCAGTGATTTCAATGGGTGTTTACATCGGTCAAAGCACGCGCATTTATGACCGCGAAACCGGTGAAGTCATGTACGGGCGCGTTCCAGCGGGTTCGGTCGTCGTTTCTGGCAACCTGCCCTCTAAAGAGGGTAAGTACAGCTTGTATTGCGCGGTGATCGTGAAGAAAGTTGATGCGAAAACCCGCAGCAAAGTGGGCATTAATGAGCTGTTGCGCGATATTTAATTAATGCGCAGTCGAAAAAGGGAAGGTGATCTCCCTTTTTGATGCTCGGTATTTGTACGCAGGGTAGTCATGTTTAAATTCATTCACGCCGCCGATATTCATTTGGATAGCCCGTTACGCGGTCTTTCCCGTTATGACGCAGCGCCTATAGAGGCGATACGTGGGGCATCCCGCCGCGCTTTCGAGAATTTGATTCAGTGCGCGATTGATGAAAACGTTGCTTTCATTCTGCTGGCTGGGGACATCTACGACGGCGATTGGAAAGACTACAGCACCGGCATTTTCCTCAGTCAGCAAATCGGCAAACTCAAAGCCCACAATATTCACGTCTATGCGGTATTGGGTAATCATGATGCCGCTAATAAAATGACCAAAGCGTTGGATAGCCCCAGCAATATGACGGTCTTTGCGCATCGTAAGGTCGAAAAAATCCACCTTGCCGACCTTGGCGTGGTGATTCATGGGCGTAGTTTCGGTACTCAACACGTTTACGATAACCTCGTGACCGATTTTGAACCCGCCAGCAAAGACCTCTTCAATATTGGCTTATTGCACACCAGTCTTGAGGGGCGTGATGGTCACGCGCCTTACGCCCCGTGCAGCGTGGATGAGATGCGCTCAAAAGGTTACCATTATTGGGCGTTGGGTCATGTTCATCAATACGAACTCGTGGCACAAGCACCGTGGATTGTGTTTCCCGGCTGTATCCAAGGTCGCCACATCCGAGAAACGGGGGCGAAAGGCTGCGTATTAGTGACCGTCAGCGATGGCGAGGTTCGCAGCGTCGAACCCGTGGCGTTGGATGTGTTGCGCTGGGTCATGTGCCGTGTGGATGTCAGCGATACCGCCACCTTGCAGGAAGTTTGGGAATGCATTCGCCAAGCAATGGCTCGCGAACTTGCTGCTGCTGAGGGGCGTATTATTGCGATGCGTATTGGTCTGGAAGGGGCGAGTCAGGTTGCCACGGCACTCGCTGCTGACCCCGAACAGGTGGCACAACAATGCAAAGCCATCGGCGCGGAACTGGCGGGTGACGATTTATGGATTGAGCGTGTGGAAAATGCTGTGACCGGCAAGCGCGATTTGGATGCGGTATTGGCGGATGACAACCCGTTAGCCCACTTGCTGAATGCGATTCTTGCTACTTCGCACCATCCGGCTGAGATTGCGGGTTTTCCTGATGTTTTGGCTGAATTGCGTCAAAAAATACCGCACGATGCGGTGAGTGGTGATGCGCTACTCGACCTTGATGCACCGGAAACCTTGCAACGCATCGTTCACGAAGCCAAGCAGATGCTGGTCGGAAAACTGTTGAGCGTAGGAGTCGAACGGTGAGAATAGACCGCCTCGATTTGCGTGCTTACGGCGCATTCACCGATAAAACCTTGGATTTATCCGCTGGTGCGGCAGGCTTACACCTGATTTACGGTGATAATGAAGCGGGTAAAAGTACTTCGTTACGTGCCATTATTGCGTGGTTGTTTGGCATTCCTGCCCGTACCACTGACGATTATTTGCACCCTCATGCACAGATGCGGGTCGGTGGTAAGTTGCGGCTTGCCGACGGGCGCAGCCTTGAATTTATACGCCGCAAAGGCAACAAGGATACCCTGTTACACCCGGTTACGCTAAACGCATTGGATGATGCGCTGTTATTGCCGTATTTACCTGCAAGCATGAATGAGGATTTGTTCAGAAAATTTCACGGTCTCGACCACGAACGCCTTGAAGCGGGCGGCAAAGCTTTGCTCAGTCAAGCCGGTGATTTGGGACAGGTATTATTCAGCGCTGCTACCGGCATCGCTAGTTCCCGCCTGATTCTGGAGAGCTTGGAAAACAGTGCAGCGGAACTGTTCAAGCCGACGGCTAACAAACCCAAAGTTAATCAAGCCATTGCTGATTTCAAAAAAGCCAAAACGCGGATTAAAGAATGCAGCCTGTCGGTAGACGCATGGAAAGACCTCAATAAGCAGCGTGACAGCATCGAAGCCAGCATTTACGCTGTCGATGCCGAGATCCAGCAAGCCAGCAAGGAAAAAAGCCGCTTAGACCGCCTCAATCGGGTGAAAGGTGCGTTGGGGCAACGCCGTGATGTCTTGCAACGCTTGCAAGGTTTGCAGGAGGTGTTGTTGCTTCCTGAAGATTTTGAGGGGCAATACCATGTGGCACGTGACAAATTGCAACGGGCGAGTGAAGCACAGGCTAAGACCGCCGCCAAGCTGACCCGTTTGCACCACGAAGTGGCCTTGCTCAGTGTGCGTAATGAATTGCTGGAAAATGAAGCCGAGATTATTGCACTTCACAAAGAATTAGGGGCGGTGGATAAAACCATTATCGACAAACCCCGCCAAGATGGGCAGCGCCGCTTGTTGCGTAACGAAGCCGACAACTTGCTGAAAGAAATCCGCCCTGATCTTAAATTAGAGGAAGCGGCGGCACTGCGCCCTTTGTTGAATAACAAAAAGTGGCTGGCGGAATTGGTCAAGCGCCACAGTGTGCTAGGGCAAAAGCGCGAAGTAGCAGAAGACAAACGCCGCGCTGCCAGCGATAAGTATCAGCAAGCTCAGCAAGCACTGGCGCAACAGCCTGCACTAACGCTGGATTTGAGTGAGTTGAAAGCCAGCATTGCCATCGTCAGCAAAGCGGGCAACCTTGAGCAGCGTTACGCCGCCGCGCAACAACGCGCCAAGCAGGAATATCTCGCTTGTGAGCAAGCTTTGGCTCGCTTGGGTAAGTTTTCAGGCAGTTTGGAGGCGTTGCTGACTTTGGCATTGCCCGCGTCGGCAACGTTGGATGCGTTTGAAAAACAGTTTCATGCCATTGCCGATGACTTGCGTGATTATGCCCGTCAACAAAAAAACCTTGAAGCAGAGCAACGCCTCGCCGAGCAAGAACTGCTGGCGTTAGCCTTGAGTGAAGTGCCGACTTTAGCCGAACTGGATACGGCAAGGATGGCACGGCAACAAGGCTGGTTGCTGATTAAACAGCATTACCTTGACCCATTGTCCACGGCTGTGGATGCGGCACTGCCTGCGCATTACGAGCAACAGGTGGAGGCGGCTGATCATCTGGCGGACAAATTGCGTTTAGCAGCAGATCAAGTGGTCAAACGCGCCGACCTTGAGGCACGCAGCCACAGCCTGCACACCCAGCAGGAGGCACTGAGCGCTGCCAGTGCTGCCTTGCAAGATACTCGGCAAGCCTTGCAACAGGAGTGGGAGGCACTTTGGATACCACTAGGCATTCAAGCGGGTACGCCTGCGGAAATGAAGGAATGGGTGCAAAAAGCGGAGGGGCTGTTGTCCAAATTACAAGCTGCCCTTGCGCAGCAGGCAGACGCGGCAAGTCTTGCGCAAGAATGTAGCCGTTTGCAGGTCGTGTTGGCGACACAAATCGCCGCATTTGCGCCCACCTTGAATATTCAAGAATTGACGCTTGAAGCACTGTTGGCAATATGCACACAGCACTTGCAGCAGCAAGAAACGGTATTGGAATCGCAACGGCAATGGCAGCGCGATGCGGGAGAAGCGGAAACGCTGATGCACCAAGCTGCTGAATCCTTGAAAAATCTTGAAGCAGAGCAGGCGATCTGGCGTGATGAATGGGGGCAGGCATTGGCGGATATGCACTTGACCGCAGAGGCACACCCGGAGCGTGTTACCGCTATTTTTGAGCAATGGGAGGTGTTTTTCACCAAATTCGACAAATCCGAAGAGGCGGGTCGGCGTATTTATGGCATGGATAAAGTGCTGAAAGATTTTTCAGAAAAAGTATTTGCATTCGCCGATAAGATTGGTGTGCAGCGGGATGGGCATGAGGCGACAACCTTGGCAGAGAAGTTCCATCAAGACTTAAATAACGCCCGTGAAGCCCGCGCCAGTCTCGCGAAACTCAAGGATGCGGAGAAAGACCTTGCCGACGCCTTACAAGATGCCACCCTGACAATTAATGCGGCGAATCAGACTTTGGAGGATTTACGGACTATCGCAAGCGTTGCTAGCCATGCGGATTTAGCAGCAGCGGGTGAAATGTCGCGCTACAAACGCGCTTTGCAGCAACAGCGGGATAAGCTGGAGGAGGAGTTAGGGCGTAACGGTGATGGTTTAAGCATTGCAACGCTGGAACAGGAGGCGGCTGCGTCGGATATTGATGCGCTTGATGCAGCGTTACACGCTGTTACCACGCAACTGAGCGAGTTGGGCAAACAACGCGATACGCTGCTGGCGCAACGCCAAACCGTGCATGATGCGATTCAGGCGAAAGACGGTAATGCTGCTGCTGCGAATGCGGCGGAGGAGGCAGAACAACACTTAACCAGCGTGGCGACGGGGGCAGAGCAATATTTGCGGTTTGCGTGTGCGGCATTGATCCTCAAACAGCGTATTGAGGATTACCGCAAGAAACACCAAGCCCCCGTGTTATTGCGAGCGGGTGAACTATTCGCCAAGCTGACGCTGGGGGCTTATGCCAGTTTGCGGGATGATCTGGTGGATGGTAAGCCTATTCTGCTTGGGGTGCGCCCGAATAATGCTGAGGTGTGGGTGGAGCGCATGAGCGAAGGTACTCGCGCTCAGCTTTACTTGTCGCTGCGCTTGGCGACCTTGGAGCAGCAGCATTCGCCACATAGCGAGCCAATGCCGTTGGTGGTGGATGATATTTTAATCGGGTTTGACGATAAACGTACCCGCGTGGGGCTTGAGGTGTTGGCGGATGTGGCGCAACAAACGCAAGTGCTGTTGTTTACGCACCATCGGCGGGTGTTGGATTTGGCGGCTACGCTGCACGCGCCAGCGGGGATTTTTATCCACGAACTGGCGTGATTTTGCAGGGAATTAACGCAACATTTGGAGCAGTGCCCGATACTTGGGTGTTTCTCCAGCCGCCTGATTAATATGCTCTTTCACCCCCCAACTGCCGTAAGCCTGATAGGTGCGCGGTGCTGAAAATGCCACGAACAGGCTATTCTCGGTAATCTTTTGCCAGCCTTCCAGAAATTCGACGTATAACGCTTCCATCGGCTGCGCCCGGTTTGCGCCGATGTATTGCGGGTTAGGAAAGTCGCGGATGGAACGGGTTTTGCGATCTACCAAGTGTTGCCCGCCTTCGTAAGCAATCAATTTCACGCGGTATTGTTTGGCAAGATCAGCTTGCTTTTGCACCATTGTCAGCACGTTTTGAATGGAATAAGCGTTGCGGTCGTCTTTTAAGAGTTTGAAGACATCTTCGGTGCTGCGGATTTCAGCTTGCTGGCGTTCGTGGACGTAAAAATACGGCGCAATTGCAAACGCATCTATGTGGCGGTGCGCTTGGTTGTAATTGAGCAATATTTCACTTAAGCGGGGATTCGCCGCCCAACCGCTCAGTACTCGCACCAAGCGTTTGGTGTTGCCGAAGGCTTGTTCCCACAGCCGGAACACTTCTAGCGAGCGTTTGACGTAATATTTGTGACCGGCTTGCGGTGGGTCGGTGTCGAGTTTTTGTTGCAGCCCCATTTGCTTGGTGTAATGCGCTTGGCTAAAAACCGGGTTCCAAGCTTCATTGGTGTATTCCACGTAGGCTTTTAGGTGGGGGCGCAGATGTTGTTTTACATAATCAGCGTATTGGCGCACGAGGTCATCATCCGCAGCATGGGGAATAGTAAACCATGCATCGGCATTCAGGCGATTCGCTAACGCCACCATGATTTCCAGTGGTGCGCCGCGCTTGCCTTCTGCCCCTGCCCAAGTAGCTTGGCTGAGGCGTGGCATGTGTTCCCACTGGCTGAGTGGGTTGCGGGTGATGCCCGACATATTCATAAAGCGCAGCGTTTTGAAATCGCGCATAAAATTTAGGTAGTCGGGATTAAACACAATACTGTCGTAATGGGTGGTAAAATCTTGGTAGTCACCGTCACACTGTTGAGCGCCGTTAACGCGTTGGAACGGATTACTGGCACAAATGCCACCCGGCAACAGTACGCGAATATTGCGCAAATAGTTGTCGGGTTTGGATTGTTGAATGGTAAGCGTGACTTTGAGATAGTTATCCGCACCAGCAGTAATCTGAATGAGGTCTTTGCCGGGTAAGCGTTTGACGAGTTTGGCATCATCGCCATAGACCAATTCGCCCTCACCGTCGTACAACACCGTGTACTGTCCCTCTGGTAATGTACCCACCGGTAACCAGTGCAAAAGATTAGTACCTGCCTGCCCGCCATTGAGCTGTTGCGGCCAGCCGTCAGTATCGTAAACAATGTTACCATGCGTAAGCTTGGCATCCGCCTCGGCGAACGGCAGCGCCATTTTAAATAAATTGACGAAGGGCACGCTAGAGTCTACTTGCATGATTTCGTTGGTATTCATGCCGATAGGCAAGTTGGCTGCGTACAGTGGCAGTGTGGTAGATATGAGACAGAAAATGCCAAAAATAATACGCCAAACAGATTTTTTTATTAATGTCACAACCAGTTCCATGCCGCGTGTTAGAGTGGTGAAACTATAACAGGATACGTGATGTTCATCACTTTCTCTGTTTGGGATTCTCACTAGAATGCGTGCCATCAGTCATTAATGGAACTTTTGCTTATCACCTTACCCTAAACAGGAAACTTGAGATATTAGTTTTTACTAATATACTAGGTGATGGTTTGATTTGGGGAAAACACATGAAACGTTTAAACAGTGCTATTTTTGTTACCTTGTTGGGAGTGGTCACGCTGCAAGCGCCGCAAGCGTTAGCGTGTGGCACCAATGCCAATGCGGTTAATAAAAGGGCAGAAGCACATCAGGAATCTATCCAAAAATATTCGGAAAAGTATGGGGTTAGCGCGGATATGGTGAAAGCCGTCATCGCGGTTGAATCGTGCTACAACAGCGCCGCTGTGTCACCCAAGGGGGCGCAGGGTTTGATGCAATTGATCCCCGCGACTGCCGAACGTTTCGGGGTTGATGATGCGTTTAACACCAGCCAAAATATTCACGGTGGCACGCGCTACCTGAGCTGGCTAATGAAACGTTATGACGGTGATTTATACAAAGCCATTGCGGCATACAACGCGGGCGAAGGCGCGGTCGATAAATACAAGGGCATTCCACCGTATAACGAAACCCAGCATTATGTGCGTAAAGTATTGGCGGTATATAACGGTTTGAGTGGGCAGGCGATTGCGTTACCCGTCGTTAATACCACCCCTCGGAAGGGCAGTCCTGACGCGGTTAGTGGAGTAACAACCGCGACGGCTGAATCGGCATTCCCAGCCGGTAAACCGGGGCGCTCTGGTTGGCAAGTGACCAAGGCCAAAGCGCCGCATCTGTTCAAGCATTAAATATTCGCTAACAACTTTAACAGTTGGTGTTGCGCGTTGATGCTTTCCATCTCGTCATCTTCAGGTTGTTGGCGCAAGTAAGTGCCATCAGCCTGTAATTCCCACGCCTGCGTATTGTCTTGCAAGTGCAATTCAAACGCTTCGTGAATAATCCGCTGACGCAGTGCTTGGTCTAAAATCGGGAAGGCGACTTCGACGCGGCGGAAGAAATTGCGCGGCATCCAGTCAGCACTGGAACAATACAACTCCTCATCACCGGCATTCTGAAAGTAAAATACCCGTGGGTGTTCCAAAAACCGCCCCATGACTGAGCGCACATGAATGTTTTCGGAAATGCCTGCAATGCCGGGGCGCAAGCAACACACCCCGCGCACCACCAATTCCACTGTGACACCCGCTTGTGAGGCTTGATACAAGGCGCTGATGGTTTGCGGTTCAATCAAGGCATTCATGCGAGCGCGGATTAATGCCGGTTTTCCCGCCAGTGCGTGTTGGGTTTCGCGCTGGATTTTATCCATGATCGCTTGGTGCAAGGTGAATGGCGCTTCCAGCAAATACTTCAGGTCGCGCATTCGCCCCAAGCCAGTGAGCATGTGGAAGACTTTATGCACGTCTTCGGTCATGTCTGGTTGGCAGGTGAGTAAGCCGAAGTCGGTGTAAATCCGTGCTGTACCGGGATGATAATTCCCTGTGCCAAGGTGCGCGTAACGGCGTAAGTGTTTGCCTTCGCGCCGCACTACCAGACACAATTTTGCATGGGTTTTGTAACCCACCACACCATACACGACATGCGCTCCGGCATTTTGCAATTGATTGGCAAGCCCAATGTTGGCTTCTTCATCAAAACGCGCTCGCAATTCCACCACGACCGTGACTTCTTTGCCTAAGCGTGCCGCACGAATGAGGTGTTTGACCAGTTCGGATTGTTTGCCGGTGCGGTACAGCGTCATTTTAATCGCCAATACGTCAGGATCTTTTGCCGCTTGCTCAATAAAGTCCAGCACCGTTTGGAAACTTTGGTAGGGGTGATGCACCAAGACATCGCTATGTTTGATGCGCTCAAACAAATCCGGGTGACGTTCGGCGAGCGATTGAGCCGGGCGGAACGGTGGAAAGCGCAGGTCAGGACGATCCACCAGATCCGCAATCGCCATTAAACGATTGAGATTGACCGGGCCATTGACGTTGTAAACATCCTGTTCGCACAGGTGAAAGTGTTCCATCAGGTATTCGATATTGTCGGGCGGGCAATGGTCGGCGACTTCCAAGCGTACCACCGCGCCGTAATTGCGTTGCGGCAATTCACCCTGCATGGCTTGTAATAGATCGTCGATTTCTTCCTCATCTACGTACATATTGCTATTGCGGGTGAGGCGGAATTGGTAGCAACCCAATACTTCCATGCCGGGGAACAGCCGATCAATAAACGCGTGCAAGATAGAGGAGAGGAATACGAAACTGTCGTTGCTGGCAGCCATGCCTTCGGGTAAGCGGATAATGCGCGGCAGGCTGCGCGGGGCTTGCACAATGGCGGTATCAATTTCACGCCCAAAGGCATCCGTACCTTGCAAGCTGATAATGAAATTCAGGCTTTTGTTGATGACATTCGGGAACGGGTGCGCGGGGTCTAGCCCCAGCGGACTCAACAAGGGCATGAGTTCTTGGTCGAAATAATCCGATAGCCAGGAAAGCTGGCGTTCATTCCAATGGGTGCGGCGTACAAAGTAAATGCCTTCTCGGCGCAGCGCGGGGATGATGGCTTCGTTCAGCAGTTTGTATTGGGATTCAACCAGCGCGTGTGCCGTGGTGGTAATGTGTTTCAATGCCGCCGTTGGGGTTAAGCCATCCGCCCCAATCGAGGCGACATCCAGTTGCAATTGTTGTTTGAGGCTGGCGACGCGGACTTCAAAAAACTCATCCATATTCGCGCTGGAAATACACAAAAAGCGCAGGCGTTCCAGCAGCGGTACACGCGAGTCTTGCGCCAGCTCCATGACGCGGCGGTTAAAGGCCAGCAGGCTGAGTTCGCGATTGAGGTAGTAATCGGGGTTATTCAGGTCGGGTGCAGCATTTTCCTGCATGATAACATCCTGTTCCGTGTCGGGTATTGTTGGTGATGGCGTGCCACCATAGTGGCAAGGTGTGACAGTTTGATGACAGCCTAGGCGTATATGGTCATCTTCACCCAAACGCCAAAAATAGCGCAACGGTAACGGTGGCAGGTTGACAGGGGCAGTTGTTATTATTCTCATAAGCGATAGTACACTGTGTAAGGGTTTTATTGGTATAGTTGTATAAGACAGTCACCGATCATACACCATGTGGGCTGAATCACAAAAAAAATGAGGCATGATTAGATATGTTTGAATTAGTCAAATCCGGTGGAATTATGATGTTCCCCCTGATTCTGAGTTCGATTATTGCATTGGCGATTATTATTGAGCGTTTTCTTGCGTTGCGCGTCAGTAAAGTTGTGCCTGCCAGCGACATTGAACGCGCCCGCAAACTTGCGGGTATCAATAAATTGGCGGATGCGCAAGTCGATGAATTACGCAACGGTTCGTTACTGGGGCGCGTCTTGGCGACGGGGTTAGAAAGCCGCGAGTTGCCACGTCACATTATGAAAGAAAACGTCGAAGAAGCCGGGCGGCATGTGGTACAAGAATTAGAACGTTACCTGCCAGCCTTGGGTACGATTATCACGATTGCGCCAATGATGGGTTTGTTGGGAACGGTACTGGGTATGATCGGGGTGTTCAGCGCGATCAATACTGCCGGGGTGGGCAATCCGCAGCAGATGGCGGGTGGCATTTCCGAAGCGTTAGTCACGACAGTCGTGGGTTTGCTGATTGCGATTACGACGTTGGTATTCGAGCGCTATTTCAAAGCCAAAGTGGATGGTTATGTGGCGATTATGGAGCGTGAAGCCTTACGTTTGATTGAAATTGCCAATTCCAGCCGTAAAACCTTACCGGCAGCAACCTCTGCGCCTGCACCAGCCACCGCACGTCCAGCCGCTAGTGCACCCGCTGCGTCACCAGCACGCCCAACACCTGCGCAAGCACCGCTACCACGCGGGGGTAAACCCGCATGAAATTTCGTACCCGTGAACGCAGTGAAAGTAAGGTCGACTTAACTTCGTTGATTGATGTGGTATTCATGCTGTTGATTTTTTTCATGGTCACGACTACCTTTGATAAAAATGCTGAACTCAAGATTGAGTTACCAACCGCGAGCAATGTGGCGGCGGCTTCCCAAGAAGATAAGCTGGAATTGCTGATCGATGGGCAAGGGCGTTATTACATTAATGGGCGTGAAGTGTTGAATAATCAGCCTGAAACGCTGTTTCAAGCCATGAGCGTGACCTTGGAAGAGATGGGTAATAATACTCCGCCACTGGTCATTTCAGCGGATGCCAGTGTCAATTATCAGGCAGTCGTGACGGCCATGGACATCGCCGGGCGCTTGGGGTTGACCAATTTCTCGATGGCTACCTCACAATCGGCACGCAAACCACAGGAATAGGATGACAATACCACGCACGACGGGCTGGCAGGTTTATCGACGGCTGATTGCTTATTCGCTGGGCTACTGGCAGTACTTGGCGCTGGCAGCAGTAGGTTTGGTGATCAGCGCCGCGACCCAGCCCTTTTTTGCGTGGGGTCTGAAACCCTTGTTGGATAAGGCAATCATTCAACGTGACCCTGATACCATTTTGTGGTTGCCAGTCGGTATTTTGGCACTGTTTTTATTGCGTGGTGCTGCTATGTTTTTGTCGGGTTATTACATCGGCATGATTGGGCGGCAAGTGACCAAGACCTTGCGTAATCAGGTGTTTAACCAGTTATTGCGGATGCCGGTTAGCTTCTTTGAGAATACCCAGTCCGGCAAATTATTGGCTTACGTCAGTTACTACATTGATCAGGTGGCGAATGCCAGCATTCGCGGCATGACGACCTTGGTGCAAGATTCAGTCACTATCCTCGGCTTATTGGGTTTGATGTTGTGGTATAGCTGGCAATTAACCTTGGGTATTTTGGTGGTGGTGCCGTTGATTGCGCTGATTGTGGTGTATGCCACGCGCCGTTTGCGCCGTTTGAGCCATAAAGTGCAAGATTCGGTGGGGGATGTGACCCAGATTGCCAATGAAATGATCCGTGGTTACAAAGTCGTGCGGATTTTCAATGGCGAACCGTATGAAGAATGCCGTTTTGGCGCTGCCAATGAGCAGAATATTGAGCTGCACATGAAGCGCATGGTGACAGAATTGCTCAGTACGCCCTTGGTGCAATTCATGGTGGCGGTGGCACTCGCGGCGATTGTGTTTATGGCGACCCGCGAATCGACGCTGGAAGCTTTGTCGCCGGGTACGTTTATCTCCTTCATTATGGCGATGATTCTGATGCTCACCCCCATCCGTAATCTGACGCAGTTGAATGCGCAATTGCAGACCGCGATTGCGGCGGGTGAGAGTATTTTTGAGTTGTTGGATAGCCCTACTGAAGCTGATACGGGCAAGCAAACGCTCACCCAATGCCGAGGTGAAGTGCTGTTTCATAACGTTTCCTTCCGTTACCCGAACACCGATAAATGGGTGTTACGGGGTATTAATTTGCGCGTAAATCCCGGTGAAAAAATTGCCTTGGTGGGTAAGTCAGGCAGTGGCAAGACCACACTGGTTAACTTATTGCCCCGTTTTTACGATGCGCAACAGGGCAAAGTGCTGTTGGATGGGGTGCGTATAGACGAATTGAGTTTGTACAATTTGCGCAGTCATATTGCGTATGTCGGGCAGGACGTGGTGCTGTTTAACGATAGTGTGCGAAATAATATTGCTTACGGCGCGATGCAAGGCATGGATGACGTGCAAATCCGTGCCGCCGCTGCCGCCGCGTTTGCGTTAGAATTCATCGAAAAGTTGCCGCAGGGTTTCGATACGTTGATCGGCGATAATGGGGTGATGTTATCCGGTGGGCAACGCCAACGTTTGTCGATCGCGCGGGCGATTCTCTCGAATGCGCCGGTGTTGATTTTGGATGAGGCAACGTCGGCGTTGGATACCGAATCCGAGCGCCATATCCAAGCGGCGTTGGATAATTTGCTCAGTAACCGTACCACCTTTATGATTGCGCACCGTTTGTCCACAATTGAGAATGCTGACCGTATTGTAGTGATGCAAGACGGTGAAATCGTTGAATCCGGCAAGCATGGCGAATTGCTGGCACTAAATGGGCAGTACGCACGTTTGCACGCGCTGCAATTCCACGATGCGACTTGAGCGCTGGCTGTTAAACGTTTGGTATGGCAATGGCTGGCTGGGCAAGTACCTGCTATTGCCACTGACGGGGCTGTTTTGCGTCGTGGCGTCCTGGCGGCGGTGGCAACATAAACGCCAGCAAGTGAAACATCCCGTGCCGGTTATTGTTGTTGGCAATATTTCGGTGGGTGGCACGGGGAAAACGCCGCTAGTGATTTGGTTAGTGGAACGGTTGCGCGAAGCGGGATTTAAGCCGGGGGTGGTGAGTCGGGGGTATCAACGTCAAGGGAATGATCTTGGTGACGAGCCAACACTCATTAAGCAACGCACTCAAGTTCCTATGGCGATTGGCAGTGACCGCAACCAAGCGATTGCCAGTTTGCTGCAAGAATACGCTTGCGACATGGTGATTGCCGATGATGGCTTGCAGCATTACCGCATGGGGCGTGACGTGGAAATCTGTGTGGTGGACGGGCAACGGCGTTTTGGTAACGGTTTTTGCTTGCCCGCAGGTCCATTGCGTGAGCCTATCTCGCGCTTGCAATCCTGCGATTTTGTGGTGGTTAACGGCGATACTATGCAAATGCGCGGCGATTTCTTGGTGAATTTGGCAACAGCTCAAGCGCAGCCGTTAACCGCATGGGCAGGAAAAACCGTGCATGTTGTTACCGGCATTGGCAATCCGCAACGCTTTATGCAGGCACTGGAACTGGCGGGTTTGCAGGTCATTCCACACCTTTACCCCGATCATTACGCGTTTACTGGCACAGAATTAAGCTTTAGCGATACACATCCCATCATCATGACGGAAAAAGATGCGGTAAAATGCCGTCCATTCGCTGGGCAAAACGCTTGGTACCTGCCGATTGAGGCGGTACCCGACGAAACGCTGGCTCACGCTCTCCTTACCCGTTTACAAGGATTCAAACATGGATAAGAAATTGCTGGAAATTTTAGCTTGCCCTGTCACCAAAGGGCCGCTGATTTATGACAAGGCTAAACAAGAGCTGGTGTCAAAATCGGCGCGATTGGCTTACCCGATTCGTGATGGCATTCCGGTGATGTTAGAAGAAGAAGCCCGCCCGTTGACGCAAGAAGAAGTGGACGTGTTGCACGAATGAATACAGTGCTGGTGATTCCGGCGCGGTATGCCTCGTCTCGCTTGCCGGGCAAACCCTTACGCGAATTGGCAGGTAAGCCTTTGATTCAGCATGTCCATGAGCGGGCAATGGCAGCCGGTTTTGCTACTGTGTTAGTAGCGACGGATGATGAGCGCATTCAGCGCGTGTGTACGGATTTTGGTGCGCAAGTGGTGATGACTGCCAGTACGCACG
Organism: uncultured Thiothrix sp.; assembly: GCA_964420315.1. Lineage (GTDB taxonomy): Bacteria > Pseudomonadota > Gammaproteobacteria > Thiotrichales > Thiotrichaceae > Thiothrix. Next base: position 15,430 of record CAYQTB010000023.1, read on the forward strand.
AAACCGGCAGTGACCGCCTCGCTGAAGTGGTGCAACAACAAGGGTGGGCAGATGACACCATTGTGGTGAATTTGCAGGGCGATGAGCCGCTCACGCCAGTGGTGAATTTACATCAATTGGCGCGTAATTTGGCGCAATACCCGCAAGCGAGCATCGCTACTTTGGCAACCCCGATCTTTACCGAAGCCGAGTTTTTTAACCCTAATACGGTTAAAGTGGTGCGGGATGCTGAGGGCATGGCGCTGTATTTCAGCCGTGCGCCGATTCCGTTTCAGCGCGATACAGGCGTTGCTTTGCACAATTATGCGCTGCGACACATTGGCATGTATGCCTATCGTGCGAGTTTTCTGAAGGCCTTCGCAGGAATGCCGTTTGCGCAAGCCGAACAACTGGAAAAGCTGGAACAATTACGAGCATTGGCTCACGGTTATCGGATTCATGTTGATATGGCAGCAGAAATTCCGGCGGCGGGTGTGGATACTGAGGAGGATGCCCAGCGTGTTGCGGCACTCTTAGGTGATCATTAAGTGCCTTCTCTTAAAGTCATATATTATTATATTGTAATAAACTGTTGTTTTGCTTAATAATAAGCATTTGACAGTTTAATGGTTCTCTGTCACTATTTCGCAACAAATGTTGATAAATCGCAAAATATAATGGAGGAGTAATTATTTTATGTTCAGGAAAACTACCCTTGCCGTAGCGGTGCTCGTGGCATTAGGCACTCAGTCGGCATTCGCCACCAACGGTCTTGCGCCGACCGGTTTAGGGCAAACCCACAAAGCGATGGGCGGTGCGGCTGCTGGTTTTGCAACAAGCCCTATGAGTATGGCGACTAACCCAGCAGCGGCGTCTTTTACGCCTGATGGTTATGATGTGGGCTTGGAAATATTCAAACCGGACCGTTCCGCAACGTTCAAAGGAACAGCGTTTGGTGCGCCTGCGGATGTGACCGCCGATGGTAACGGCGATGAAATGTTTCTGATCCCCGAAGCTGGCTATAAGCGCGATATGAAGGGGGGGTTGTCTGTTGGTATTGTTGCTTATGGTAATGGTGGCATGAATACCTCTTACGAAAGCGGTGTGCCTTTCGGCGCAGGTTCTTTTGGTGGTTTGCCAGGTACTGCCACAAGAATTGACCTCAAGCAAATGTTTATTGCACCGACGGCGAGCTATAAGGTGAATGAGGATGTTGCCATTGGTGCATCGGTCAATTTAGTGGCTCAGCGTTTTGAAGCTGAAGGCTTGGGGGCATTTACTGGTTTCACTAGTAACCCCGCTGGTCTAGCCAATAATGGCGGTGCTAACTCTACTGGAGTTGGGGCAACTATCGGCGTCCAGGGTAGGTTGTCTGACAAATTATCGGCGGGTCTTGCTTACCGTTCCAAAGTGGATATGAGTAAGATGGATGAATATAGCGGTTTGTTCCCCAATGCTGGTGAGTTCGATGTGCCCGCAGCGACTACCGCAGGTATTGCATTTGAGGCAACACCGCAAACATTAATCGTCGCTGATGTTCAGAAAATCGAATACGCTGACGTCGATGCGATCGGAAATTCACCGGCAACGCCACTGCCCTTTGGTGCTAATAATGGTCCTGGGTTCGGTTGGGAAGATCAAACGGTCTATAAAATTGGTGTAAAGCAGCAGTTGAATGATGGTTTAGCGCTAATGGCTGGATACAACCGTGGTGATAGCCCCGTGTCTGGTGGTGTGACAACGCTGAACGTGCTGGCTCCTGCCGTTGTGGAAGAGCATGTTTCTCTTGGTTTTGAGAAGAGGCTGACGCCAAAATCCAAAATTGTGGGTTCATACATTCATGCGCTTGAAAACACAGTGGAAGGTACGGCAACCGTGCCTCCGCCGGGTCCTATTCCTATGGATGCCTATGACTTGAGGATGAAGCAGGATGTTGTAGGGGTTGCCTACAGCGTCGAGTTCTGATCAAACAGAAATAATCGGTAAGATAAAGTTGAAAAGCGGGGCTTAGCCCCGCTTTTCTTTTTATGCCTTGAGACGAACCGCTAAGAAAGCCCGAACTCAACTGTTCATGATGATCTACCTACCAGCCCTTAAAATAGGTAGGTCATTATCTCAAGGTTTTTTTAACTGATTAAATATTAAGTAAAGTTATATCAGTGGGTGTTCATAAGACCCAAAGGTATGTGACGGCAGACGAACCCTTAACAGGGACGATGCTGTTGCCAATGAGATCGCCCCATGTGCCACGCTGTCATTTGGAGAGATAATGTAATCGGGTACGCCACATAATGTATCGCTGTTAGCATGGAACGCGCGATCAATGTCATCGCCCGCCTCAAACACCGTAAAATAAGCGTTTTGGTAGCGCTCAGCTTGGATGCGTGCGTTACGACAGGCTTCTGCAAAAGTCTTGTGTGTCGAATGATATGTGCCATCAAGAAAAACCTTGAACATGTGAAAACTCCTGTCTACCGTTCATGTTGCTATGGGAGAAGGATAGGGGAATTGTTTCCCCCAATATGTGACAGCAAACACACAATAGAAAAAACGTTGATCAAATATTTTTTGATTATTTTGAATTTTATTTATGGAATTTTGCGTTTTGTGCGGGTGCGTTAGCCCCAAAGAAAAAGCGGGGACATGCCCCGCTTAACTATGCCTTGTGTATTCAGCAGGTAGCCCCATCTGCTGAAAAACAAAGACTGTTTAACGAACAACCTACTGTTCGTTTAGCCCTATTTTTATAACGTTGTTCTTTAAAAGCCCCTGGAGATCCCGGCGGACTGCCGTGCTGCTGCGGCAACCAGGTTGCCGATTCCTGCACTGCGCTGTTCTTCACGGTTTTCCGTGATGGAACGCGCATGAGGTGTAATAATGTACGCTGGAACGCCTTTCATTGCTGCTCTTTCGGTATCAAGCGTTGGTTTAGTGCCTTTGCCTTCTGCAAACACAGTGACGTAGGCGCGTTGGTCAAGAATGGCTTGTGTCCGTGCATAGCGGCAAGCGTTGCTGAGTGTCTCGTGTGTGGAGTCAAAACTCCCGTTGATATAGACCTTAAACATCGTGTTAGCTCCCGTCGTGTCGTTTCCTGTAGGTGCAGAATATTTAAAAAACGGTCAGCAGAATGTGATAGCGAACACACTTTTTCTTTTTTTACTCAAAAGTTTTTTATTCTATATTTCTATGATTTATTTGTAATAAATTAATTTATTTTATAATTAAGTTTATGGATGGGTCTTGGGGTGTGCAAAAAATATTTCATTCGGGTAAAATGCTGCAACGCCACATCATGCCTCGCTTTGTTAGTGGTTCCCAACAAGATTGTCGACAATCTTGTTAAAAATCCGTGAAGCACTGCTAGAAATTACCGTCCTTCCCGTTCTATTATCTGTACTTCCTTATCCTTAGCTTTTTGAAGGTGAATATGGTTGCGAAGAATGTAAACGTGGTGCTGGTAGGCGCGGGCACAATGAGTGCTACCTTGGGCGTATTGCTGAAACAGTTAAATCCATTGTTGACAATCAGCATCATTGAGCGTCTGGAAGATGTCGCAATGGAAAGCACTGGTGGCTGGAATAATGCCGGTACCGGTCATGCTGCCTATTGCGAATTGAACTATACCCCGGAGCAAGCCGATGGCTCGGTGGATGCCAGTAAGGCGTTTGCCATCAATGAGTCATTTGAGCGTACCTTGCAGTTTTGGTCTTATTTGGTGCAACAACAAGCGCTGCCGGAGCCGTCTTCCTTCATTAACCCGACCCCGCATTTGAGTTTTGTGTGGGGCGAGAAGAATGTTGCATTCTTGCGTAAGCGTTTTGAACGGCTTAGCCAACACCCAATGTTTGCGGGGATGGAATACAGTGACGATCCCGCTGTGCTGAAAACGTGGATGCCATTGGTCATGAATGGGCGCGATCCTGCTCAAAGCGTGGCTGGAACACGGGTTATGCACGGTTCGGATGTCAATTTCGGCGCTTTGACTCGCCACATGATGGGCTATTTGCAACGCTTTGATAATGTCGATTTGCTGCTGAAACACGAAGTCAAAAGCTTGCGTAAGCAAGCGGATGGTAAATGGCGCATTGTGACACAAGAAACCGATAGCTTCTTGGATACGCTAACCTTGACGGCGGATTTCGTATTCTTAGGAGCTGGCGGGGGTGCGTTGCCATTGTTGCAAAAATCCGGTATTGCGGAAGGCAAGGGTTATGGCGGTTTCCCCGTTAGTGGTCAATGGTTGGTCTGTAAAAAACCGGAAATCGTGAGCCAACACTTTGCTAAGGTTTATGGCAAGGCGTCGATTGGTGCGCCACCTATGTCAGTGCCGCACTTGGATACGCGCATTATTGATGGTGAAAAAGCGCTGTTGTTCGGGCCTTTTGCGGGTTTCACCACCAAGTTCCTCAAAGAGGGTTCGATTCTGGATTTGCCAGAGTCTATTAAGTTCAATAATTTATTGCCGATGGCGAAGGTGGGCTTAAGCAGCTTTGACCTGATTCGTTACTTGGTGTCTGAAGTGATGCAAAACTGTGATTCACGCATGGATGCGTTGCGTGAATATTTCCCAGAGGCGCGTAATGAGGACTGGACCTTGGCGAGAGCCGGGCAACGGGTGCAAATTATTAAGAAAGATCCGGTGAAAGGCGGCAAGCTGGAGTTTGGTACGGAAGTGATCACTGCTGCGGATGGTTCATTGGCTGGATTATTGGGCGCGTCTCCCGGTGCGTCGGTAACGGTGACGGCGATGTTGCAGGTGCTAGAGAAATGTTTTACCACAGAAATGGCTTCCGAGGCGTGGCGCAGCAAGCTAAAAGTCATGATCCCGTCGTATGGGGTGTCATTGCTGAATGATGCTGCCTTGCTTCAACAAATCCGCTCATTTACATTGTCGACATTAGGATTGATCAAATCCTGACTGGCGAGCGTACTGTTGAAGGTTTCTACCGTCCCTTGGCGGGTATCCACGTCAATACCTGTACTCGGATGAGGACGGGATGATCGTGTCTCCCGTCCCTTTGCTTGGCGAATAAGCGGAATAAACTACTTATCCAACTGGAAATTCAGCTCATTACTGTCTTTTTTGGCTGGCTCTGGTGTTTGTGCCGGAGCTTGTCCATCCAAATTGAACTGGATTTCCCCACTACCTGAACCAACTGCTGGTTTATTGCTTTCCATCTGGAAATTGATTTCCTGACTGTGTTCAATTGGTGCTTTGCCCTTATCCAATAAGGTCGTCACCAGCCCTGGCGAGAACATCACGATCAACGTCATGATCATTTGCAGCCCGACCCACGGCACCGCGCCCCAATAAATGTCGCTGCTTTTCACCGCTTTCGGTGCCACCCCGCGTAAATAGAACAGCGCAAACCCAAATGGCGGGTGCATGAACGAGGTCTGGATATTGACACTCAAAATGATGCCAAACCATACCAGTGCAGCGGTGGCAGCGGCAGGTTCACTAAAGCCCATTGTCATCAATACTGGAGTAAGGATTTTCTGGGCAACAGGCGCAAGCAATGGCACGAGGATAAATACAATCTCAAAGAAGTCGAGGAAGAATGCCAAAAAGAAAATAAACAGATTGACGATAATCAAGAAGCTAATCCAGCCACCGGGCAAATCCGAGAATAAGCTTTCGACCCAATGCCCACCATCCACGCCTTGGAAGACTACCGAAAACGTGGTTGCCCCGATTAGGATAAAGATGACCATTGAGGTAATCCGAGCAGTATTTCTATACGCTTGCTTGATTAAACTCCACCACGCTGCCGTACCGCCGAGCTGTTTACGCCGCCAATACGCCAGCAATACCGCGCCCATCGCCCCCATTGCACCGGATTCGGTCGGGGTGGCAATACCGAGCATAATCGTACCGAGCACCAAAAAAATCAGTACTGCCGTGGGGATAATGCCGAGTAAAGCTTTTTTCAACAGCGCAGTACCCTTCAGCGTGATTTCGTTTTTGGGAATCGGCGGCAACCAATCGGGGCGGATGCGGGTGAGCAAAAAGGTGTATGCCATGAATAAGCCGATTTGCAGCATGGCGGGAATCCATGCGGCTAAATACATGCTGCCGACATCGGCGCTCGCGGTTGGCGTTTTCAACTGATCCGCCATAATGATCAACACCAGTGACGGCGGCACAATTTGCGCAATCGTTCCCGATGCCGCCAATACGCCGGTGGTGTAACGCATGTTGTAGCGGTAGCGCATCATGATGGGCAAGGAAATCATCGCCATCGCAATCACTTGCGCGGCAACCGTGCCCGTGACCGCACCCAACACAAAGCTGACCAGGATGACGGAATAGCCCAGCCCACCGTGCATCCGCCCAAACAATTGCCCCATCGAATCGAGCATGTCCTCGGCAAGGCGGCTGCGTTCCAGCACCGCGCCCATGAAGGTGAAAAACGGTATCGCCAGCAACAGCTCATTGGCAATCACGCTGCCAAAAATCCGCTGCGGGATGGCTTGCAAAAAGGGCAGGGTGAAGAAGCCCATTTCAATCGAAATAAAGCCGAAAAACAGCCCGACCGCCATCAAGGAAAAGGCGACAGGGAAGCCGACCAGCATAAACAACACCAGCCCCGCAAACATCAGCAGGGGCATCATTTCCAAGGTAATCATTGCTCTGGTCTCTCGTAGTGGGTATCCAGCGGGATGTCGCCTTTGAGTGCGGCGCAGCGTTTCACCAATTCCGACAAGCCTTGCAACACCAGCAAGCCGAAGCCTAGCGGCAGCATGAATTTGATCGGGTAGCGCGGCAAGCCACCGGCATTGCTGGAATGTTCCATGATGTCCCATGAGGGGATAAACAGCGTTTTCCATGACAGCCACGCGAACAGGGTGCAGGCGGGGAGCAGGAACAACAGCAGCCCGGCAATGTCGATCCACAGCCTTGCACGGTCAGAAACATTGCCGTAAATGATGTCCACCCGCACATGCCCGTTTTGCGCGAGGGTGTGGGATGCGCCTAGCATCACGGCGGCACCAAACAAATACCACTGCAATTCCAGCGGCCAGTTGTCGCTGATGTCGAAACTGTAACGTAGGATGGCATTGCCTGCACTAATAACACAGGCGAGCAAGATCAGCACGTTGGCGAGTTGCCCGAACTTGGCGTTCATGGTGTCAACGGCACGTGAAAACTTCAGTAGCATGGTGAATGTACTCCCCATCCCCAGCCCTTCCCCCACAAAGGGTGAAGGGAGTAAGCGGTTTGATTAGAGTTTTTTGGCGAAGGCAAACTTGGCATAAGACTGTTCCGCCACACTAAACCATTGTGCTTGGTTGTTGCGGAACACTTTCCAGTCGTCGTAGATCTTTTTGAACTTGGGGTTGGCTTTGGATTCTTCGTCGTAAGTTTCCAGCGTGGCTTTGAAGCAGGCCTCCATGATCTCGTCGTTGAATGAGCGCAACTTCACGCCGCTACCGACCAAATTGGCGAGGGCTTGCGGGTTGTGTGCGTCGTATTTGGCTTGCATATCGTTGTGAGCTTGTTGGCAAGCGGCTTCCCACGCGGCTTTGTAGGCATCCGGCAGTTTTTCCCACTGTTCCTTGTTGACGTAGAACGACAGTTGCGGGCCTGCTTCCCACCAGCCGGGGGTGTAGTAGTTCTTGACGATCTTGGCAAAACCGAGCTTTTCGTCGTCGTAAGGCCCCACCCATTCCGCTGCGTCAATCGTGCCTTTTTCCAGCGCGGGGTAAATGTCACCACCGGGTAATTGTTGCGGCACGACACCGAGTTTGCTCAAGATGCGCCCTGCAAAGCCGCCGACGCGGAATTTCAAGCCTTCCAAGTCTTTAACCGTGTTGATTTCTTTATTGAACCAGCCGCCCATCTGTACGCCGGTATTGCCGCCCATAAAATTGACCACGTTGTATTCGGCGAAGAGTTCGCGCATCAGTTTCATGCCGTTGCCGTGCAACATCCACGCGGTTTGCTGGCGTGAAGTCAGCCCGAACGGCACGGCGCAATCAAATGCCAGTGCGGGGTCTTTGCCGAAGTAGTAATAGGAGGCGGTGTGACCGGCTTCGACTGTACCGTTTTGGATGGCATCCAGCACTTGCAAACCGGGAACGATTTCCCCCGCTGCAAACACTTTCACGGTGAATTTACCGCCGGTGATTTTGGAAAGGGCAGCGGCGAATACGTCCGATGCGCCGAAAATGGTGTCGAGTGACTTGGGAAAGCTGGAGGTTAACCGCCAACTGACGGTGGGTAAGTCGCTGGATGCGGCAGCTTTGGCAGCATCCTCCGCCAAGACTGTGGCGGGTACAGCGGCTAAGGCAACGGTGCTGGCGGCAGCACGTTTGAAGAATGAACGGCGTTCCATAGGTTCTCCTCTTTCTCGTTTGTAGTGCAAGGCGTGAGTGTAGCGCATATAATGTGCGGTTTCGATTACCACAACGGGAACACTTAACACATGGCACAATCTGTCAAAAAAGTCGTGTTAGCCTACTCCGGCGGCTTGGATACTTCCATCATCGTGCGGTGGCTGCAAGAAAATTACGGGTGCGAAATCGTTACCTTTACGGCTGACATTGGTCAGGGCGAAGAAGTCGAACCAGCGCGTTCCAAAGCCTTGGCAATGGGCGTTAAGCCGGAAGAAATCTTCATCGAAGACCTGCGCGAAGAATTCGTGCGCGACTACGTGTTCCCGATGTTCCGTGCCAACACCATTTACGAAGGCGAATACCTGCTGGGTACGTCCATCGCTCGCCCGTTGATTGCCAAGCGTTTGATTGAAATCGCTAACGACACAGGTGCGGATGCGATTTCCCACGGTGCAACCGGCAAGGGCAATGACCAGGTACGCTTTGAGCTCGGTGCATACGCGCTGAAACCGGGCGTGAAGGTGATTGCCCCTTGGCGTGAATGGGACATGAACTCCCGCGAAGCCCTGATGCAATACGCTGAAAAGCACAATATCCCGGTCGATTTCAAAAAAGCGGGCAAGAAATCCCCGTATTCGATGGATGCCAACTTGCTGCACATTTCCTATGAAGGCGGCCCCTTGGAAGACCCGTGGTTTGAAGCCGAAGAAGACATGTGGCGTTGGAGCGTTTCCCCGGAAACTGCCCCTGACAAGCCAACTTACGTCGAAATCACCTTTAAAGGTGGCGATGCGGTAGCGTTAGACGGTCAAGCAATGTCCGCCTCTGCGATCCTCGAAACCCTTAACAAACTGGGGGGTGCAAACGGTATCGGGCGTTTGGATTTGGTGGAAAACCGCTACGTCGGCATGAAATCACGCGGCTGCTACGAAACGCCCGGTGGCACGATTTTGTTGCCAGCGCACCGTGCGATTGAATCCTTGACGCTTGACCGCGAAGTGGCACACCTGAAAGACGGCCTGATGCCCAAGTACGCCGAACTGGTTTACAACGGTTACTGGTGGAGTCCTGAGCGCAAGATGATGCAAACCATGATTGACGCATCGCAAGCCTTCGTCAACGGCACAGTACGCATGAAGTTGTACAAAGGTGCGGCAACAGTGGCAGGCCGCAAGTCCGACGACAGCCTGTTCGACGCACGCATTGCGACATTTGACGATGACGGCGGCGCGTACAATCAAAAGGACGCGGAAGGTTTCATCAAACTGAATGCGCTGCGGATGCGGATTGCTGCAATGGTGGGGCGTTAATTCCTGATGGAAGCTCGCTTGGAGAAATTGGAACTCCTGTTCATGGAACAGGAGCAAATGCTGGAAACCTTGAGCCATCAGCTTTACCTGCAACAAAAAGACATTGCCACTGCGTTGCTGGAAATCGAACGGCTCAACGAAAAGCTCAAATCTATCACGCCTTCTGCTGTCGGTAGTCAGGCGGATGAAACCCCTCCACCGCATTATTGATGCCCGAACGCTATCAACTGGTGCAAACCCCGGCACGGCTGGAATTACACGACACCCACGACCCTAAAGTGGGTGCGGTGTACGTCGATTTTGTGGAAGGCAAAGCTCAACACCGCCGCAAGTTCGGTGGTGGCAAAGGGCAAGACATCGCCAAAGCGATTGGCTTACACAAATTCAAACAGCCGCATGTGATTGATGCGACCGCAGGTTTAGGGCGCGAATCCTTTGTGCTGGCAACCTTGGGTTGCACCGTGACCTTGCTAGAGCGCTCCCCGATTGTTCATGCCTTATTGGCTGACGGTTTGCAGCGTGCTTTGGCAAGTGGCGATCAAGAAACGGTGGAAATTGTTGCACGTATGACCTTGCATCTGGCAGATGCACGCGAATGGCTAACAGACCTTACCGCAGCGGCGTTACCTGATGTAGTGTACCTCGACCCTATGTTTCCTGACCGGCAAAAGTCTGCTTTGGTGCAAAAAGAGATGCGTTTTTTCCACGAGGTGGTGGGTGCCGATATTGACAGTGACGTACTGTTAGCATTGGCTCAGGAATGTTCCAAACGGCGCGTTGTTGTCAAGCGTCCGCGTCACGCCCCTGAATTACACAGGTGTAAACCGGCTTTTGTCATCACTGGTAACACAGTGCGTTATGATGTCTACCTAGGCAAAGCAACTGCGCAAGAACACGCCCATCAGGAATAAAATACCCAACCATGCCATGATTCTGAGAATGACGCGGTATAATTGACGTTTTTCATGTGTATTCATAAGGTCGTGTCGTTGTGGAAAGGAATCATTTTCTGCTAATCGCCAGTGTGTCAGGAATGCTCGCAGTCATCTTGGGGGCATTTGGGGCGCACGGTCTGGAAAAATTAGTCGATGCCAAGATGTTGCAACGTTTTCATACGGGTGTCGAGTACCAGTTTTACCATTCATTAGCATTATTATTTATTAGTATTTTATATAAGCAGATAAAAAATAAGTATATTGGGTATGCCGGTTACGCATTTTTGCTAGGCATGGTGTTATTCTCTGGGAGTCTCTATCTGTATGTTTTAACAGGAATCAAGGGGTTCGCACTGGTAACTCCCCTAGGTGGGCTTAGCTTCATTGTGGGATGGGGGCTGCTGGCTTTTTCCGCAAAAAACAGCAATTACTCAGAAAAAAGATAAGATAAATTTATTTATTATTATCAGCAATTGAGTTAAGATTTTCTAGGGTGGGTGCTGGTAGCGTGGGTGTCACAACGAAATAGATAAGCAAACCCTGTACTAACTGGCTAACTTTAGTTAGGTTGTTCTTGGAATATGACCATGAGTTATGCGCCTTTTAAGTTTTTCGGTAAAAATTCACGCGGACGCGATTTCGTCGTCGGTGATATTCATGGCTCCTTTTCAGCCTTAGAGCGGTTGTTACAGCGTCTTAATTTTGATCCTGATGCTGATCGGGTGTTTTCAGTAGGAGATTTGATTGACCGTGGTGCAGAGTCGCATCGCGTGATTGAGTTTCTTAACCATCATTGGTTTCATGCGATTATGGGCAATCATGAACGCATGTTGCTGGATTCGGAATATAACGCAGCAGTGTTGGAAAGCTGGACCCGTTACAATGGCGGCGCATGGTGGAAGCGTGTTCCTGAAAACATCCGCCCGCGCATTCGTAATGTGTTGGCGCAATTGCCGCTTGCCTTTGAGGTTTCCACTGCAAATGGTCATATCGGGATCGTACATGCGGATATTCCGACAGGGATTCCTTGGCATCAATTTATACGTTCTCTGGAATCAGACCCAGATATGGAAGAGTATGCGCTGTGGTCACGCAATCGCTATAAATATTTCAAGATGATGGGGCGTACTGTACCCGTCGAGGGCATTGACCTCGTGGTGTTTGGGCATACGCCGGTTAGTAAACCGTTATACACAGCAAACTTTTATTACATTGATACCGGTGCGGCGTTGTTAGATGACAAGGCGTTAGGTAAGTTGACGTTGTTGCAAATTCATCCGATGATGGAATTGCACCAGTTGGATGTACGTACTGAGGAAGACATGCACGCTGCGGCGTGAATATAAACCGGAACAAGAAAGGGCGGGTATTCCCCGCCCTTTTTTGCGTTGACCATGATCAAGCACATTTACCTCTTAGCAACTGGCACTTGCCGCTACCCCAATCGTTGGGCGTGGTGGGAACATGGTTGCAATACGGCTGGCAATCGTGTCTTGACGACGCGCTACTTCACGGATTTCCGGGCGATTGATAAAGCTGGCTAACGTCAAGTTGTCCAAAAATTCATACAAGCGTCCGCTCAAATCTTCCCATAATTGATGGGTTAAGCATTTCTCGCCACCGTGGCAGTCTTTGCTACCGAGACAACGGGTTACGTCAATATTTTCGTCTACCGCATTGATAATTTCTGCAATGCTAATTTGACTAGAGGGGCGACCTAAACGATAACCACCGCCTGGGCCGCGAACCCCTTCTACTAAACCCTCTTTACGTAACTTAGCAAATAATTGCTCAAGATAAGACAGGGAAATGCCTTGGCATTGCGAAATATCTGCCAGCGTAACGGGACCTTGATGATCGTGAATGGCAAGATCCATCATGGCAGTGACCGCATACCGACCTTTCGTTGACAGTTTCATTGGGGTGCTCCTTTGCAGTGTTACAGCGTGTTAATTCCCGACTGAATTACTCAGTATCTTAAGTAAACCTAGTGTATTAGTCAAGAATATTGGCAGACTTAAATTATACAAAAGGTAAACATTAATACTGCATCTACAGTATAGGTATACAGGGGGGATGTCGCAATAAATTGTACAACGTTTCTTTATGGTGTTGACCCTAGGTGAAGTAATGACCTTGCTTGCGTAAATAATTTGTCCATTTGTACAAGAATCTGTTCATGCGCCAGCGGCATAATAACATTGTGTCTAATTCTTTATTCCAATATTGTACAGGATGTTCAGTCAGGCGGCAGCGATGGCTCACTACCTCGGCTTGGCGTGAGTCGTGGTAAACCCGAATCAGCATATCCGGGCGATTGTTTTTGGCATTACGGTTTGCTTGACATCCTCCCCTCCCTAAAGGAAGGGGATTCCTACGGGAGCTAAGCGGCAAGGCTTCACCCCTTCGGTGGGTTCTTGCTTCATCGAGGGGCGTAACACCCCATCT
>CAYQTB010000024.1:0-28291 GCA_964420315.1 uncultured Thiothrix sp.
ATAGCAGCCACGAAGTTAGAAAATTGGGCTGCTTGCTTGCTTGCTTGCTTGCTTGCTTGGGTCAATTGTCACGTTAAATTCCTGTTGGTGGAAGCTGGACAGGAATTTAACAGGTGGTTGGTTGTTGGTCAAGCGTATTGTTAGCGGGTACGCAAGGTCAGCATTTCCGTCGGCACACGCGAAAAAGTGGGCGTGACGAAGAAACTGCCATCGGCATCCTGTGCCAAGGTTTTGTCTTGCGGCAACACCGCCAGCATTTTGCCCTCCAGCCCTTGCTCTTCGCGGGTTTCCCAGATTTCCTTGAACTGCCCACGGGTAAGGATGCGGTTGCCTAAACTGGGGTCAGAGAGCTTCACCTTGTCCCCACTGATGCCGCTGATCACGCTGAAATGGTCTTCCTTGCGCTGGCGGACGTAGACAATTACCGGGATTTGCAGGGCGGTCAGTTGCTCCCACGACGTAGCCAAGCCCACACCCTTGAAGCCGAGGCGCGGCAGGATGGCTTCCATGTCGGCGAAGGAGGCGCGGCCTTTATTGCGGGCAACCTTCACCAGCAAGTCCAGCACCTCTTCCTCCGTGGTCGGGCGGCGGTAGTATTCTGTCAGCACCGTGGCGATGGAGGCAGCACCGCAGGAGTAATCCTTGTCCTGCTTCACCACCCGCGTGTCACGCAGTTGCTTCCAGCTTTGCAACGGCACACCGCCGGACAGGGTTTGCGTCTGCAACTGGGCAGCATCCGCCAACGCCAGCGGGCTTGCCAGCCAGCAGCCCACCACGCAGCAAGCGGTTAATGCTTTCATTGGGTGGGCATCTCCGGCATCGGCAAAAACCCCAACACCCCAGCGGCACCGGCAAATACCGCACCAACGACCATGCTAACCACCACCGCCGGAATAATGCTCAGCAGAATCCCGCCAACCGCATAACCGATGGAAACCTTGCATACCTGTTCAAACGCATGGGCAGCCACCCAAATTGAATACAACCACAGCGGCAGGGTGAACAAAGCGGGGATCCCCAACACCACCAACAGGCTGGCAGGCACACCGATGGCAGACACCGCCATGACCAGCCGGAACATCCGCCCCTGCCCATCGCAACCTTTACGCCCCATCCACCAGCGCATAAACAGGGCCACGACGGGGTACATGACCACCATCAGCACCACGCCAAAGGCGACAGCCAGCCACATAGGCAACGGCATTCCAGCCGTCAGGTTCGGGTCAAGCCCCACCAGTATACCCAGTGCCAACAACAGCAACCACGCCAGCACGGGCGGGTAGCTGAAGTCATCCCAAGTGATATTTTCTTTCAGAAACAAAGGCTTGATGATGGCGTTTAGCGTTTAGCATGGTTAATTCCAAAAAATTAAATCAATACTGATAATTTGATAAAACAATTGATTTATCAAACCACAAAAACAAGCACTTTTGCAAAAAATAAAGAAAATATTATTGATGAAGCTATAATAATAACTGATTTTATTGAGTCACAAATTGTACTCTTACATGGGGGCAATACATTACTAGCAATGTAGAAGGACAAACCAGTCAAAACAAACGTCAAAATAACAACTAAAGACCAAAACAGTATATCCACTAGTGAATTTCCCATTGGTTAAATTTAAGCACACTCCCTACTAGGAAGAGCCAGAGAGTGTGGTCATTACCTGTTTGGCTAACTTTTTACCACCAACCGCGCCTAGTTCCGTAACCAGAAACAGCACCCCCAGTAAAGGCTCCTGCAAATGCGGTAGCACCAGACCTATATCCATTCACTGGCGACCAAACTCCGGCAGCACCTCCCGCCAAAGCCGTTCCAACAAATCCAAAAGGATTCCGACCACCACCTGCTAAATATCCATATCCAGCACCATATGTTCCTGCGAGTCCACCACCAGCCCGGTAAATAACAGGAAGCCATTCTCCTTCTGTCGTTTGCATTTCTTGATGGGATAGTGTTGCCACTTGTGTGGATTTGCCCTGCGCCGCAAATATCTGGTCGAGGTCGCCTTGCTGTGCGGCAGGGTTTGCCAGTACACTGCCCGAAGCGAGGGCGGTTGCCAAAGCGGATGTTATCAGCAATTTTTTCATGGTAAAAGTCCTTGAGTTGTTAAGGTTAATCAAAAAAACGCAGCTTTCGCTACTTTTCCAGACGGTGTATCCAGTTGGCTAGAACTTGGACATCAGCGTTGCCGGAAACTTGGGGGCGTGCGCTTAAGGAAAGCGTGTCACGCTTGCTGAGCGCATAACCCAGCCCCAAATCGAGGCTGGTGCTGGTGCGTCGGATTCCTGTGCTTTCCCCGTCGCTCTTAGCCGCTTGGCGCATCCGCCACGTCAGCCCGGTGGTAAGCGTCACCTTGTCATTGACTGGTGTTCCGCTGGGTCAAGTGATTGGGTGGGATGGTCGTCCGTGGGCGGGTATTGACCTGCTGACCCCAGCATGGGGACTGATGAGGATGGCAACACCGTGGAAGTTGCCAGATTCCACCCGTAATTTTGTTCTTAGCGGATTTAGCCTAAAATCAGGGCAGTCTGGACTCAGCACTGACGGAGATGGAATCGTGCATATTTGGTCGCAACTGAAATTGCCAGCCAGTAACCCGCCGACCAATTATTCGGTCAGTAAAATACACCATGTTAATGAAACGGGTAATGCAGCAGTGATTAACGCCATCCGTTCAGCCATTTCCAAGATGTAAACAAGGAGTTCAAAATGAAAACATTGATCGTTAGTAGCATCGTTATGTTGGGGGTTGTGTTTGGCTTGTCGGCTTGTTCCCAGCCGGGTCATGTGTGGGGTGTAGACGGTGGGCGTAGCATTGCGGATACCAACAAGCCTATGCAGTTCCAGAAGCCCGATATTCACTGGGCAGAGGGGAAGTCAGCCTCTGAACTTTTTCTTATGTGGAAGCAGGGATAGAAAGACTTCCAGTGGAGGCAGAAAAGAGGTCGCTGGATATGGATTACAAGCTTAATAATATTAAAGAGGCGATGGGCTTTCGTTTAAGGGAAAGTGGAGGTGATGATCCTGCCTATACTCTGGTTCGGGAGTATGCATTGAGCAAGAACAGCACTGGAATTGGGGGGTTGTTGCCGGATATAGCTACCTGTAAGGCCGTTGATATTTATAAATCTGCCCAGCGAAAATGGGGGAGGGATAGTTCAGAGTATACGGTTGATGGATTAATTGAAATGGGCATTTACCATTCCAAGCTGTATGCCATGTATGATCCGCAGACAGGTCAGCCCATCCCGCCGCCGCGTGAATCGCTGTGCGACTGTTTGGAATATTCCAGCGGAGGCTGCCCGAAATGAAGAAAACCCATCAACGCCTTCACCGCACGTTCCAGCAGGTCGTTGTAGAGGTTGAAACCGATCTCCTGAATCTGCCCGCTTTGCCCTTCGCCGAGCAATTCACCCGCGCCGCGAATCTCCAGATCGTGGGTTGCCAGCGTGAAACCGACCCCCAGCTCTTCCAGCGATTCAATCGCTTCCAGCCGCTTGACCGCATCCGGTGTGAGTGCTGACTTCGGTGGCGCAATCAAATAGGCATAAGCGCGGTGGTGCGAACGCCCGACCCGCCCGCGCAACTGGTGCAACTGCGCCAGCCCCAGCTTGTCGGCGCGGTTGATCAAAATCGTGTTGGTGGTCGGCACGTCGATGCCACTTTCAATGACGGTGGTGGCGACCAAAATCTGGAAACGCTGGTGGTAAAAGTCGCGCATGATGCCTTCCAGCTCATTCGCCCGCATCTGCCCGTGGGCATGGCGCACCGTCACGTCGGGCAACATCGCGCCCAGTTCCTCCTCCAGCTTGGCGACATATTCAGGGTGCGCGGAATCGGCGGGGCGGTCTACTTGGAGCGTGTTTTAGGTTGAGGAATATAGGGATGTAACCGTAACTCTTCCACTACCTCAAAATGTTTGACGTTACCCGTCGCCAAACCAAGCCCATGTTCCACAGCTGTTGCAGCAATCAGTGCATCGGCAAGTTGCATGGCATGGCTGTGGAAGTAGCGGCGTACCAGTGACACGGCATTCTCTGAAATGCTGCTCGTGATCGGTAGGCGCAACACTTCCATGTTTTTGAAGGTTTTGTCGATGGCTTGGGCTTCGCGCTTGTTTTTTGCACCCTGAATCAGCTCCATGTAGGTCACATCAGATACGGCGAGGTCATCGAAACTGTCCAGAAACGCGCTGGCGTGAGGGTCTTTGCGCGTTACCCAAATCAATACGTCGGTATCAACCAGAATCAAAAGCGTGACCTCCGCAGGTGACGAACGTAGGCTGCGGGGTCTGCCATTTCTGCGCGGTCTTGCCATAAGCCGTAGAGTGGCGTTTCGCTCCAACGGATTTTGCGTTTACCAGCGGTTTTGGTGGCTGGTTTGACGGCAGGATAGCGGCTGCGGATAAATTCGATATAGTGCAATACTTCGCGCTGGGCACTTTCAGGCAAGCCGTGCGCTTGTTGGGTGATTTGTTGCTCCAAGGTTTGCATGGTGTCGTCGTCCTGTAAGCTGCGTTGGTGTTCAGTATAAGACGCTTTGTGTGGATTGCCAAAGCTGAATAGGTCAACACAATAATGCTGGAATTTTTCTCAATCTATCGCCTATATTCAGCAGCGAAGCCGTGAAAACGGCAGTGCTGGCAGGTATTGCGGAGCAGGAGCGGCAACTCTCCCCGCAACTGTCACAAGCCCAATAGCCGCTTATTGATGGGATTGCTGCCTTGCCTGATGGGTTGGCTCAGGCGGCAATCTCCCCCATCAACCCCACCACCCACTCTTCCCGCTCCTCCACGGTAGGGAGTTCGATTTCAAACCGCAACTTATCCTGCCCATCCAGCTTAAACACCCAAGGGCGTTTCTGGATCAACGTAATCACCTTCATCGGGTCAATATTCGGCTTGTCCTCAAAGATCATGCGCCCGCCCTTGGCGTTCACGTCCAGCTTGCGGATGCCCAAGCCTTGCGCCATCAGTTTCAGCCGCGTGACACTGAACAGCGTCTTGGTCTGCTCCGGCAGCAGCCCGAAGCGGTCGATCATTTCCACCCGCAATTCGTCCAGCGCCGCCTGCGACACCGCGCTGGCAATGCGTTTGTAGAGGATCAGGCGGCTATGCACATCCGGCAAATAATCATCCGGGATCAGCGCAGGCGCACCCAATTCCACCGTGGTACGGCGGGTGGTGCGCGGGTCGATGTCCGGCACTTTGCCCGATTTCAACGCCTTCACCGCCCGTTCCAGCAAATCGTTGTAGAGGTTGAAACCGATCTCCTGAATCTGTCCGCTTTGCCCTTCGCCGAGCAATTCACCCGCACCGCGAATCTCCAGATCGTGCGTCGCCAGCGTGAAACCCACCCCCAATTCTTCCAGCGATTCAATCGCCTCCAGCCGCTTGACCGCATCCGGCGTAAGTGCGGACTTCGGCGGCGCAATCAGGTAGGCATAAGCGCGGTGGTGCGAACGCCCAACCCGCCCGCGCAACTGGTGCAACTGCGCCAGCCCCAGCTTGTCGGCACGGTTGATCAAAATCGTGTTGGCGGTCGGCACGTCGATGCCGCTTTCAATGATGGTGGTGGCAATCAGAATCTGGAAACGCTGGTGGTAAAAGTCGCGCATAATGCCTTCCAGCTCATTCGCCCGCATCTGCCCGTGGGCATGGCGCACCGTCACACCGGGCAACATCGCGCCCAGTTCCGCCTCCACATTGGCAATGGTTTTGACCTCATTGTGCAACACGTACACCTGCCCGCCGCGTGACAATTCCCGCGCACACGCTTCCTGAATGATGGTCTTGTTCCACTCGCACACGAAGGTTTTGATCGCGTGGCGTTGTGTCGGCGGGGTGGCAATGATCGACAAATCGCGCAAACCCGACAGCGACATATTCAGGGTGCGCGGAATCGGCGTGGCAGTCATGGTCAACATATCGACATTGGCACGCAGCTTTTTCATCTGCTCCTTGTCGCGCACCCCGAAGCGGTGTTCCTCGTCAATGATCACCAGTCCCAGTTGCTTGAACAGCACATCGTTCTGCAACAGTTTGTGCGTACCGATCACGATGTCGATCTTGCCGGTCGCCAGTGCCTCCAATGCCTTGCTGGTTTCCTTGCCGGTCTTGAAGCGCGACAACGATTCGATATTGAACGGCCAATCGGCAAAACGGTCACGGAAATTGTTCAAATGCTGCTGCACCAGCAGGGTGGTCGGCGCAATCATCGCTACCTGCTTGCCTGCATTCGCCGCCACGAACGCCGCCCGCATCGCCACTTCGGTCTTGCCGAAACCCACATCGCCGCACACCACCCGATCCATCGGTTGTGGCGCACGCATGTCCTTGATCACGTTTTCAATCGCCAGCGCCTGATCCGGGGTTTCCTCAAACGGGAACGCACCCGCAAACAGGCGGTAATCGTTGTCGTCAAACGGGAAGCTATGCCCCTGTTGCGCGGCACGGCGGGCGTGGATGTCGAGCAATTCCGCCGCCACATCGCGGGCTTTTTCCGCCGCTTTTTGCCGTGCCTTGTCCCACTGCTCATTGCCGAGACGGTGCAAGGGCGCGTGTTCCGGGTCTGCCCCGGTGTAACGGCTGACCAGATGCAGCGCGGCAACGGGGACGTATAACCGATCCTTGTTGGCGTATTCAATCAGCAAATATTCCGCCGTTACCCCGCCCGCCGTGACCGTTTCCAGCCCCAGATAACGCCCGACCCCGTGTTCCTCGTGTACCACGGGCGCACCTTCGGAAAGGTCGGTGAGGTTGCGGATAATGGCATCGGCATCGCGGGTGGCTTTGCGGCGACGGCGTTGCTGCTGGATTTGCACGCCATGCAGCAGGTTTTCGGGAATGACCGCAATCTTTGCATCAGGCAACCAGAAACCGTCTTCGAGTGGCGCGACCGTAACCGCCATTTCCGCCTTGCCTTGCAGGAAGGCTTGCCAGTTCTCCACCGTCTGCACATTGATCTGGTGTTCGCGCAGCAGCGAGAGGAAGGCTTCGCGCCGCCCGGCAGATTCAGCGGTGAATAAGACTCGCCCTTGCAATTCCTTAAGGAAGTTGAACAGCAGGAACAGGGGCTGTTCTTGGCGGGCGTGAATTAGAAGCGAGGGTAGGGCGGCGATGGGGTAGTTCAGCCCATCGGCTTCCAATTTAAACCGTTGCACCTCAACCCGTGGATAATCCTCAATCCAGCTTTGCAACATCGCCGCTGTTAAAAACAACTTTTCTGGCGCAAGCAACGGTCTTTCCGCATCATGCCGTCGCTGCTCATACCGATACTCCACCGTTTCCCAGAACGTTTTAACTGCCGCATCCACCCCTTCCGCCAATACCAGCAGCGTCTTTTTCGGCAAATAATCAAACAGCGTGGCGGTATGTTCAAAAAACAGCGGCAAGTAATACTCAATCCCCGCCGGAGGTTTGCCCTGACTCACGCCTTCATACACGCGGCTACGGCTCAAATCCCCTTCAACTTGCGCCCGGTAGTTTTGGCGGAAAGTACGAATTCCGGCTTCATCCAGCGGAAACTCCCGCGCGGGCAGCAGCTCAATGCTTTCCACTACCTCATCAGTCCGCTGCGTTTCAGGGTTAAAGGTGCGGATCGAGTCAATTTCATCGTCAAACAAGTCAATCCGATAGGGTGTGGCACTGCCCATCGGGAACAAGTCCACCAGCGAACCACGAGTAGCGTATTCGCCATGTACCATGACTTGGCTGGTATTACGGTAGCCCGCTTCTTCGAGTTGCTTGCGCAATTTGTCGATGTCCAGCGGCGAACCTTTGCGCACGACGAAAGTGTACCCATGCACATAGCTGGTGGGTGCAAGGCGGTGTAACAGCGTGGTGGCAGGCACAATCAGGATGCCGCGCCTGAGGTTTTGCAGTGTTGCCAGCGTTTTCAGGCGTTCGGAAATAATGTCTTCGTGCGGGGAAAATACGTCGTAGGGCAAGGTTTCCCAGTCGGGGAAAATGTGGCGCGGCATGTCCGGGGCGAAAAATTGCAGCGCAGATTCCATCTGGTAGGCGGTATGCACATCCGGTACTGCCAGCAGCAGCAAGCCGTCGAACCCTTGGGCGGATTGGGCAATCAGCCATTCACGCGAACAGCCGTATAATTGCCCCCAGTAAGAGTGACCGTTAGGGGCAGCAGGGTATTGAGGCTTGAGTAGTGCAGGCATGAATCCGAGCTTTGGTTTTTGGAAAGCCCGGATTCTAGCGGATAGCGGCCTGTTTGTCCTAAACCTGCGCGGCTTCTGTGGCGGTTTTGAGGCGCAGCGTCAACGCTGACTGGGAAAAGGTACATCAGCATGGTTGAGTTTTGCCGCCTGTTCATAAAAACCAACCGCTTTGACCGTGTCTTGCTTTACATGGATGCCATTTTCGTGGAAATTAGCAAGCGCAAAGAGCGTTGGTTAAGGTTGGTGTCAGGTTTAAATGTTTTTTAGTCAGGAGTTAGGGTTGTGGCGGAAGAACCAGTTGAAATAAAGGGTGAAATGACCCTTCTTGGTGTATTGCGGCTGGCATCTGTCGATCTAAAGCTTATTCAGGAAACGGTTAAAAATAAACAGAACAGTTTCCCGCAATTGTTTGATAACAGCCCTTTATTGGTCGATTGCAGTCGCTTGGATGAAGCCTGTGCAGCGTTGGATTTTGCAGCGTTACGCAACCTGTTGCTGGAGTTGGGCTTCATTCCGGTTGGGATACGCAATATTGCTGAAGAATGCCATGAATTAGCGCTTCAGGCGGGTTGGGCGGTATTGCGAGCGGGGAGAGCCACGGGAGCACTGAGTCGTGGCGAGCGTCCGGTTGAGCCAGCCTTGGAAGCAGTGCCAGCAGAAGATACCCCTTTTCATTCCATGACGAGTGTAAAAGTGGTGAATCGTCCCTTGCGTTCTGGTCAGCAAGTCTATTTTCCTGAAGGTAATCTGGTCATTTTACAGCATACCAGTGCAGGTTCAGAAATTCTTGCCGGTGGTTCAGTGCATGTTTATGGTTCGTTACGTGGGCGGGTGCTGGCAGGCATTGGTGGCGATACCAGTGCGCGGATTTTTTGCCAAAAGCTGGAGGCTGAGCTAGTGTCGATTGCTGGGCATTACCGTTTGTTAGATGATATTGACACTGATTTGAAAGGTTCACCGGCAATGGTGTGGTTGGATGGTGAAAAATTAAAAATCACCGCAATGTTCTGAAAACTTGTCATTTCTATACTAAATAATAGTGGGTGTATCTGTTAATATCATTAAGGTGTAATACGGGTGATGCCTGTCGGGCGATGTTAATAAAAGGAGCATCTTTTGAGCAGAATAGTTGTCGTTACCTCCGGCAAGGGTGGGGTTGGCAAAACCACAACCAGTGCAGCATTTGCGACCGGGCTTGCTGTACACGGTTATAAGACCGCAGTGATTGATTTCGATGTGGGTCTGCGTAATCTTGACTTGATTATGGGGTGTGAACGCCGCGTGGTGTACGATTTCGTCAATGTTATCAATGGTGAAGCGTCACTGAATCAAGCCTTGATTCGGGATAAACATGTACAAAATTTGTATGTTTTGCCCGCTTCACAAACCCGCGATAAGGATGCACTAACCCCCGAAGGCGTGGGTAAAGTGATGGATGAGTTGCACGCGCTCGGTTTTGATTTCATTGTGTGTGATTCCCCCGCCGGTATTGAGCATGGTGCACACATGGCGATGTATTACGCTGATGATGCGATTGTCGTGACTAACCCGGAAGTGTCCTCAGTGCGTGATTCTGACCGCATCCTCGGCTTGTTGCAAAGTAAAACGCATCGGGCGGAACGCGGTGAAGGTGTGCGTGAACACTTGCTAATTACCCGTTATTCCCCAGCACGGGTGCAGGCGGGCGAAATGTTGGGCATGGAGGATATTCTGGAAATTCTCGCCGTGCCTTTGATCGGCGTGATTCCCGAATCACAAAGTGTTTTGCAGGCATCCAACAGCGGTACACCCGTGATTCTCGACAAAGCTAGCGATGCCGGTCAGGCATACGATGATTTTGTACGCCGCTTTTTGGGGGAAATGGTGCCGCACCGCTTCCTGGAAGTGGAGAAAAAGGGTTTCTTTAAAAAGCTGTTTGGGTGATCTATGGGATGGTTTAATTATCTTGCGCAAACGAAACAAACCAGTGCCAAAGTTGCCAAAGAGCGTTTGCAAATTGTTATCGCGCATGAACGGCTTGACCGCAATGGTCCGGAATATTTGCCGCAATTGCGCCGCGATATTATGGAAGTGATTCGTAAATACGTATTGATTACAGAAGATCAAGTGACGGTACAGTTCGAGAAAGGCGCTGATTTTGATGTATTGGAGCTAAATATCGCCCTGCCTGAACGCGACCATCCGTGAAGTATCTGTGGGGCAAGTCATGCTTCCCCACCGATAAATCCCTTATAACGCCGGTTGTGCGGGTTTTTCTGCTGCTGATTGTTGTTTCTGGATGAAGGCACTCAGAGCCTCAGCAGTGACAACCCCCGGCTGTACCGCTAGTAATTTGCCCTGTGGATTGTACACCATGAATGTGGGTGTACCGATGAAGCTTTCTTTGGCGGTGGTGTAAAGGTATTTGTCGACTTCTGAGGGGTTGCTCAATAAGTTGGTAAAGGTGAGGCCCTGTTCGTCGATGAATTTTTCTGCATCAGCTTTGCCGCTGGTGTCATCCAGTGAAATGCCGATCACGTCAACGTCGGGGTTGGTCGCCTCAAAATCCACGGTATGGTGAGCACTGGCGCGGCAAGCGGGGCAATCGGATGCCCATACCTTCATGACTGTCCATTTGCCTTTGCCGACGAGTTCTTCAAAGGTGACGGCTTTGCCGTCCAGCTCGCTCAAGGCGGATGCGGTCGCGGAAAATAGCGCCCCGTGTGCGAATAGTGCAATAATCAGCGCTTGTTTGATTGGGGACATAAACTCATCTCCTGAAATTAGTTAATTACTGGTGTTGTTTTACGTAACCGCTGATTGTATGGATGCATTTGATGCCGACAAGTTCTTTTTTACCGATAAAGTGTGTGTTATTCGATTTGGATGGCACGTTGCTGGATACGGCTCCTGATTTGTTAGCCGCATTAAACGCGGTATTGGTTGCCGAAGGGCGCGAACATTTTACCCTTTCACAAGCACGCCACACCGTTTCCCACGGTAGCATTGGGATGTTGGAGTTGGCGTTTGGAATCGAACAAAGTGCCGCCGACTTACAGCGTCGCCGCGAGATTTTTCTCGATTATTATCAGGCGAATATCAGTCGCTATTCGTGCTTGTTTGAGGCAATGCCTGCCGTGTTGGAAACGCTGGAGGCAGATGGTATTCCTTGGGGTATCGTGACCAATAAGCCGGAATACCTGACGTTTCCTTTGCTGACTGCTTTGGGTTTGGATACCCGTCCGGCGTGTATTATTGGCGGGGATACCTTGCCCCTAGCGAAACCACACCCAGAACCCTTGCTGTTAGCGGCGCAATGCTGCGGCATTCCACCCGTGCAATGCCTGTATGTGGGCGATGCGGAACGTGACATTTTGGCAGGGCGCAATGCGGGGATGCAAACGCTGATTGCCGAGTGGGGTTATTTGAATGCAAATAACGAGCATCATGCGTGGCCTGCGGATGGTAGCCTTGCGCATCCTGTTGAATTGCTGGCGTGGTTGACTTGATGGAGAGTGCTTCGTTTCAATTGGGCGGGTTCATTGACGATAATATTGTGGTGGTCACGGCGCTCATTATGTTTGCGTTGGGGGCGTTGCTGGCGCATTTTATTTACAGCGCACCGTTGCGACAGGCGCAGCGTGAAGTAGAGCGCCTACAACTGTTGCTGCAAACCGAAGAACAAATCAATGAGGAACGTTTGCGGATGTTGGATGATGCGCAAGACCGTTTGCATCATACCTTTGCTTCCTTGGCGCAGCGGGCGTTGCGCGACAATAATACCCAGTTTTTGCAATTGGCACACGAAACGCTGGGGCGGTTTCAGGTGGAATCGCGCACGGATTTAGAACAGCGTCGGTTGTCGATTCAGCATTTGGTTGACCCGATTCGGGATGCACTAGCAAAAACTGAGGCGCAAATTCAGCAGATTGAAAAAGATCGGCTCACCAGTTTCGGGGTTTTGAGCCAACAGATTCGCGGCATGATGCATGATCAAGCCGCGTTGCGCGATGAAACCGGGCGATTGGCATCAGCGTTGCGCACGCCGGGGATTCGTGGGCAATGGGGCGAGTTGAGTTTGCGGCGCATTGCTGAATTGTCTGGCATGGTCGAACACTGCGATTTCGTTGAGCAAACCCAGCGCAGTAATAGTGACCGTACCATTCGCCCGGATATGGTGATCCGAATGCCGGATGCACGCGAAATGATTGTGGATGCGAAAGCACCAATGGATGCTTACCTTGACGCAGTGAATGCCGATAACGAAGACAGCCGCAAGCGGCATTTGCAACGCCATGCCCGCCATGTGCGTGATCATGTTAAAGTTTTGGCAGGCAAACGTTACTGGGAGCAGTTTGAGCAATCGCCGGACTTTGTAGTGCTATTCATCCCCGGTGAACAATTTTTGGGTGCTGCGTTAGAACAAGATAAAACGTTGTTGCACGATTCCCTGAATGACAAGGTGATTCTTGCTACACCATCGACCTTGGTGGCACTGTTGCGGGCAGTTGCCTTTGGTTGGAAACAGACGGTTCTGGCTGAAAATGCCAGTAAAGTCCGCGATTTGGGTGAAGAATTACACAAGCGCTTGACGGTTTTTCTTGACCATCTGGAGCGTTTGGGGCGTAATCTTGGCAGCAGCGTGGATACCTACAACAAGGCGTTAGGTTCGCTGGAACGCAGTGTGTTGCCGGGGGTGCGCAAACTGTCGGAGCTGGGGATTTCTTCGGGGCGGAACATTACCGAGCCGGTGCCGGTCGAAGCTGTGCCACGCCATCCGTATATCAAGGATACTGAAACTCATGCTGAAATCGATTAAAACGCGCTATTACCTGACGTTGTTACAGATGTTAGTGATCCTGTTCCTGTTGGGTCTAGTGGTGCTGCTGAACAAAGAACAAGTGGCGCAATTTTTCTATTCGACGCAAGCCGGGCAATTAGGCTTGGTGCTGAACGGAATTATTTTGCTGATTTTCCTTGCGGGATTGGTGCGCATGATTTTTATGTTCTTGGGGTTTACCCGCGAACAGGAGATATTGCAACGCTTTCTGAAGCGCGTCGAGGAAAATGCACCGAATCCCGCTTACGGTTTGCCGGAATCCGCGATTATTGTGGATCGTTATCATGCCATACACACGATTGCCCGCCAGCACGCAGCAGTGAATCAGGCGGCATTGGCTTCTACCTTGGCGGCGGGCATGTCGACGCAATTTACTTTGGTAAGGTTCGTGCATAACATTCTGATTTTAGCCGGTGTGTTCGGCACGGTGGTGTCGTTGTCGATTGCCTTGATGGGGGCAGCAGGCTTGCTGGATTCGCCGGAAAACATGCAGCAAATGGGGACGATTATCGGCGGTATGTCGAATGCCTTGAGTACTACCATTACGGCGATTGTGTGTTATGTATTCTTTGCGTATTTCCACTTGCGCTTGCAAGATGCACGGACGCAATTGCTGGCAAACATTGAAAACGTGACCACGCTCTATATTCTGCCGCGCTTTAAACATGCCGAAAATAGCTTAATGCATGATGTGGCAGTATTAACAGCGGAATTGCGTAAAGCCGCCGAAGCGATCCATGTGATTCAGGATCGTTTCTTACACGCGGGCGAGCGTCTGCAATTGGCTGCCGATGATTTGCAGATGGCAGTTAGCCAGAGTGGGGACAATATTCGGGTAATCCGCGATTCAGTTCGGGAAGGTTTCCGCCTTGACGATAAACCGAAGGGGTAGGGCATGAGTGACGGGCATTTTTCTTTCGCCTCGCTCATCAGTTCGCGGGATGAATACGAGGAAAGTTTCTGGCCATCCTTCACCGACATTATGATGGTCATTACCATGATTTTCCTGATTGTCACGGTGGCGGTGGTGCTGACCAATACGCGCTTGCTCGACAATTTGCGAAACAGCGTATTGGCTGAACAGGCGGCGCAACTAGAGGCTCAAAAATCTGCACTCGAAGCGCAGCTCGCCGCCCAAGAAGCGCAACGTGCGGCGTTTGAAGCACAAAAAGCCATTCAACAAGCTGAATTCCAGCTTCAAGCTAACGCCACTCTCGAAGAGCAGCTTGAGTATTTGCAACAGCGTTCCTCCCGTTTGGAAATGGAATTATTGCGCAGTCGAGCAGAAACTGAAGCTGCCCACAGTACCAGCGCCGCGAAAGATGCGGAGCTGACACGTTTGCAAACCCTCAGCCGCGAACAGGCGGATACGCTGGGCTTGCGCGACAAAGCGATTATTGAGTTGCAAACCAATTTAGATGAGAAAAGTTCACAAGTGGTTGGTTTGCAGACCAAGGTGGATGAAAGTGAAAAACAGTTGCTGAGCTTGCAAGGTGAATTCACTGAACTCGATCAGAAATACCAAAAACTGCTCAAACCGGCGCGTTCCGCTAAAGGCAAACAAGTGGTGGAAGTGGTGTACAGCAAAAACGGTTACAGCATCCGCAAGCCGGGGGAAGCGGCGGCGCGTGGCGTTAACCGTTCCGCTTTGGACAGCGAGCTAACTGCGCTGAAAGCCCAGCATGGTACAGCGTTGTACGTCAAAGTCATTATTCCTGACAATAGCGGCTTGTCGTACAACGAGGCATGGCGGTTTACCAGCGAAATGCTGAAAAAATACGATTATTATTCTGAGCCATGATTCAAGACTTTTGGCGTTGGCGTAAGGCTTCATATAAGCATACGCCTGTCGCAACAGAGACGTTCAGGCTTGATACTTGCCCCGCCATTGGGATCGAAATCAAGTAGTCACATGCTTCTTCCGTTAGACGGCGAATACCTGCACCTTCCGCGCCCATCACCAGTGCCATTGGCCCTTTCAAGTCGGCTTGATACAAGGTTTGCTTGGCTTTATCGCTCGTACCCGTTAGCCAAATACCGCGACTTTTCAGGGTTTCCAGTGTGCGGGCAAGGTTGGTGACGGGAATGAATGGGATGATTTCTGCCGCACCAGAGGCGACTTTGCGCACGGTTGGGGTAATGCTGGCTGCATTATCCTTCGGGGCGATGACGGCGTGAACGCCAGCCCCTTCGGCAGTACGTAAGCATGCGCCTAGATTGTGCGGGTCAGTGACACCATCCAACACCAGTAGAAACGGGGCTTCGCTCATGCCGTCGAGCATGTCGTAGAAGTCGTTTTCTGTCCAGGATTTAAGCTTGTAATACTCGGCAACAATGCCTTGGTGGCGGTTATTGCCTGCTAGATTGTCGAGTTTGTCGGCATCGGTCAGCAGGATACGTATCCCGCTTTCCTCTGCCATCTTTTCCAGTTTTTTCAGGCGGTCGTTGCGGCTGCGTTTGTCCAGCCAGATTTGTCCGAGGTTTTCGGTATCGTTGCGCAAGGCGCTTTCAACGGCATGTACGCCGCAAATAATGGATTTTGACATTAGGCGATCGGTTTCTTCTTACGGGGTTTTTTGCTTGCCGGTTTTTTAGGGCTGGCTGGTTTCTGGCTGGCGGTCGGGTCAGACTTTGATGCGCGTTCCGTTTTGCCTTTGCCGGTGGGTTTACGGCTTTTACTGCTGGGTTTTTTGGTGCGTGTTGCGGCAGTTTCGCCGTCGGCTTTGGCGAGTACGAAGTCGATTTTGCGTTCGTCCAAATCCACCCGTGCCACGGTGACATTGATGGTATCACCAAGCCGGTAAATGCGCCCGGAGTTTTCCCCCGTCAATTGGTGATGGGCGGCATCAAAGTGGTAGTAATCACTGGTTAATGCAGTGATGTGAATCAAGCCTTCCACGTAGATGTCTTTGAGTTCGACGAATAAACCAAAGCCCATGACGCTAGTAATAACACCGCTGAAGGTTTCGCCAATGTGTTCCTGCATGTATTCGCATTTGAGCCATGCGGTCACATCGCGGGTGGCATCGTCGGCACGGCGTTCGGTCATGGAACAGTGTTCGCCAAGCGCTACCATGTCTTTGTGGGAATATTGGTAGTCCTTGACTTTGCCGCCACGCACTAAATGGCGAATCGCACGGTGTACTAACAGGTCAGGGTAACGCCGGATTGGTGAGGTGAAATGCGCGTAATACGGTTGTGCTAAACCGAAATGCCCCTCTGAATCAGGGCTATAGACCGCTTGCGACATGGAGCGTAGCAATACGGTCTGGATCATGTGCCGGTCAGGGCGGTCGCCGAGGCTATTCAATAGCGTGGTGTAATCGTTCGGCGTGGGTTCGTCACCACCACCCAAACTTAAGGCTAGGCTGGCGAGGAATTGGCGTAAATCAGCGAGCTTTTCGGGTGTGGGGCCTTTGTGGGCGCGGTGTAAAGCGGGGATTTTGTACTTACTGAGGTAGGTTGCGGCGCATACGTTGGCGAGAATCATACACTCCTCGATTAGTTTGTGAGCGTCGTTGCGTTCGGTCGGGACAATCGCTTCGATCTTGCGTTCGGCATCAAACACGATGCGGGTTTCGGCGGTTTCAAAGTCGATAGCACCCCGGCGGTCACGCGCTTTACGCAGGACTTTGTACAGGGAATACAGGTCATCAAGGTGTTCGCAGAGTTCTGGTGAATGCTTACGGCGGGCATCCGTATTGCGCTCGACTACGATTTTCGCCATCTCGGTGTAAGTGAGGCGGGCGGCGGAGTGCATAATGCCTTCGACGAATTGGTAGCTGATCAACTTGCCGCGTGCGCCGATTTGGATGTCGCAAATCATGCAGAGTCGGTCAACGTGTGGGTTGAGGGAGCATAAACCGTTAGACAATATTTCAGGCAGCATCGGGATGACTTTGCCGGGAAAATACACCGATGTACCGCGTTCGGTGGCTTCGCGCCCAATTGCGGAATCGGCTTGCACGTAATGCGATACGTCCGCAATCGCTACCAGCAAGCGCCAGCCGTTGCCGTCACGTTCGCAGTAAACCGCGTCGTCGAAGTCTTTGGCGTCTTCGCCGTCGATGGTGACGAAAGGCGTATCGCGCAGGTCTTCGCGGCGCGGGTCGGCTTTGTCTGCTTCGGGCACTTCGTAGCCGAAACGATCAGCTTCTTCAGTAATCTCACTTGACCAACCGTGTGGCAGTTGGTGACTGCGGATGGCGACGTCGATTTCCATGCCGGGAGCCATGTGGTCGCCGAGTACTTCGACAATTTTGCCGGTGGGCTGGGCGCGTTTGGAGGGCTGCTCAACAATCGCAGCGACAACGATTTGACCGGGTTTGGCGTTGCCAACGGCATCGGCGGGAATCAGGATTTCCTGGCTGATGCGGGAATTGTCAGGCGTGACAAAGCCGATATTGCCTTCCATGAAATAGCGCCCGACGACTTGGGTTGTGCCGCGTTCCAGTACTTCGACCACAGCACCCTCACGGCGACCTTTGGGGTCAAGACCGCGCACACTGCATAAGGCACGGTCGCCGTGCATCAGACCATGCATTTGCTTGGCATGGAGGAAGAGATCGGGTGTGCCGTCATCCGGTTTCAGAAAGCCGAAGCCGTCGGGATGCCCGATGACGCGCCCGGCAATCAGATCGGTGCGTTCGATGGGGACGTATTGGCGGCAGCGGTTATAAAGCAATTGCCCGTCACGCTCCATCGCCCGCAGGCGTTTTTTTAGCGCGTCAATATCACGTTCGTCGTGAAGGTGCAATGCTTCGGTGAGCGTCGCAAAATCCAGAGGTTGCCCTTGTTCCGTCAATAATTGCAAGATAACTTCACGGCTAGGAATGGGGTTTTCATACTTTTCGGCTTCGCGCTGACTATGGGGATCGTTGAACTTCAAATTGTATCCTTGTGTGGTTTGTCTTTTCGTATGGACGCAGTGTACCAAAAAAATGTAATAAAAACGCGGTTTGGTGTTTGACAAGAGGTAGTGAGCGCTATATATTTCGCGTCTCACAAGGTATTACCGCTTTGCGAATTGCCGAGATGGCGGAATTGGTAGACGCGCTAGTTTCAGGTATTAGTGGGGGCAACCCCGTGGAGGTTCGAGTCCTCTTCCCGGCACCAGATTTGAAGCCCAGACCTAAACCGTCTGGGCTTTTTCGTTGCTGAGTGCATATTCATAATGATCACTTATAACCCTCCCGCTCATGCTGGTTTGCACACCCTCTACCTCGATGAATCTATTATTGTGGTCGATAAGCCCGCTGGTTTGCTCTCGGTTCCCGGTCGTGGTGATAATAAACAGGATTGCATGATTGCCCGTGTACAAGCCGAATTCGCTGACGCACTCATCGTTCACCGCTTGGATATGGGAACGTCAGGCATTATGGTGATGGCGCGTGGTAAAGCGATGGAACGTGCTTTGAGTATCCTGTTTCAAACGCGGCAAGTGCATAAACGTTATGCAGCAGTGGTGGCAGGGCAGGTTACACCGACCCGTGGTGAAATCCATTTGCCACTGTTGACGGATTGGCCGAACCGACCGCGCCAAATGGTGAGTTTTACGTTAGGCAAACCGTCGTGTACGCGTTATCAGGTGCTGAGTTATCATGCGAAAACCGATACCAGCCGGGTGGCACTTGAGCCAATTACGGGGCGTACTCACCAATTACGGGTGCATTTGCAGGCGTTGGGGCATCCGATCTTGGGTGACGAGTTATATGCAAGTGCGGCGGTATGTGCCAAAGCGCAGCGTTTGCTGTTACATGCGGCGTGTATTAGTTTTCCCCACCCTTTGACCGCAGAGGTTTTGAGCATTAACAGCCCAACTCCTTTCTAAATGCTGGTATCCTCCACAGGATTGCGTCAAAATCTGCGCAACCGTTAGCGGGAACTCTGTGGGCTAACCGCGTTCTAATCCGTGGCGGTATATTATAAATTATTGAGGTGCTTATTATGAAAACTTCCATGCGTACTCTGTTGATTGGTGCTGTGTCTGTTGCATTGCTGGCCGGTTGTGGTGCTACAGGTGAAATGACTCGTGCACAGCAGGGTGCAATCATTGGTGCTTTGGGCGGCGCGGTGATCGGTAAAAATACCGCGAACAAAGATGACAAACGTGCCGTAGCAGGCGCTATTATCGGTGGCGTAGCCGGTGCTGCGATCGGTAATTACATGGATCAGCAAGAAGCGGCATTGCGTCAGCAAATGCAAGGCACGGGTGTTGAGGTAACGCGTCAGGATAATAATATTGTCCTCACCATGCCGGATGCAATTACGTTTGACTTCGGTCAGGCAGGGGTCAAGCCACAGTTCTATGGCGTGTTGAATAATTTGGCGACTACCTTGAATCAATTCCCTGAAACCCGTGTGCAGATTGCTGGACATACCGATAATGTCGGTAGTGATGCTGCCAACCTGCAATTGTCACAGCAACGGGCTAACAGTGTGCGTTCTTACATGGCGAGTAATGGCGTGGATCCGCAACGTATGCAGGCGGTTGGTTATGGTGAAAGCCGTCCTATCGCGGACAACAGCACGGATTATGGTCGTGCACAAAACCGCCGTGTTGAAATTACGTTGATTCCTGTTCAACAGTAATTCAATCGCAATAGTCGGAAATCCGGCACATCGACTATAATTGGTTATATCATGAAGGCTCCATAGGGAGCCTTCTTTGTATAAAAATGGATTTAACGTGCGGGAACAAATTCCAAACATCATCACAGTGATTCGTATCCTTTCTATTGCGCCGATTTGTTGGTTGCTATGGAAGGGTTCTTACGGTCTTGCCCTGACATTATTGGTGCTGGCGGGCTTGTCGGATGCCTTAGATGGGTTTTTGGCACGGCGCTATGGTTGGTTTACGCGCTTAGGGGCGTTCCTTGACCCGGTAGCAGACAAATTGTTTGTGGTTTCCGTGTTTATCGTGTTTGGCTTGAAGGGCAGTTTGCCTTGGTGGTTAATAGCGTTGGTAATTGGGCGTGACCTGGTGATTGTGTTAGGTGCCATTGCGTATCGCTTAATCATGGGGGAGTTGAATATGCGCCCGCTGGTGATCAGCAAGCTCAACACCGGGTTGCAGATTGTTCTGTTGGCAACTACGCTGTTGCATGTGGCAATTTATGCATTGCCGGGTTGGTTTAATCTGGGCTTGCAGTGGGCAGTGGGTGTGACAACGGTGTTGAGTGGGTTTGCCTATGTGTTGCTGTGGAGCCGTTATGCGTGGAGGAAACGTCAAGTATGATACTCAGTGGACGCTGGTTTTGGTTAGTGACGGGGAGTATTGCCGTTGCGTTATTGTACGTGCTTGCTCCGATTTTAACCCCTTTTTTGGCTGCGGCGTTTTTGGCTTATTTGGGCGACCCACTGGTTGACCGCTTGGAGTCGTGGAAGTTGTCACGCACCTTCTCGGTGGTGGTGGTATTTTTAAGTATCTTTCTGTTGTTATTGCTATTTTTCTTGTTTTTATTGCCCGTACTGGAAACGCAGGTGAAGTTGTTTATCAATAAAGTGCCTGCTTATCTTGATTGGGTGGTAAATGTTTTGGGACCTTATCTGCACCAGAAGTTTGGAGTTGATACCACTGTTTTGGAGGTCGACCATATTAAAAACGTGATTGCGACACATTGGAAAGAAACGGGCGGGTTTATTCGTAATGCGATTCAAGCTATTTCTAAATCTGGGTTTGTGGTATTGGGTTGGGTGGCAAATCTGGCGTTAATTCCGATTATTACGTTTTATTTGTTACGTGACTGGGATCGCATGGTGGCGTATATCGACGATTTATTGCCGCGTGCTGTCCAGCCATTGGTGGCTAAATTGGCGCGTGAATCCGATGAGGTATTGGGGGCATTTTTGCGCGGGCAGTTGTTGGTGATGCTGGCGTTGGCGGTGATTTATTCGATTGGATTGTCGCTGGTAGGCTTGGAATTCGCTTTGCTGATTGGTCTGATTGCTGGGGTGGTGAGTTTTGTTCCTTACCTTGGTTTGATTGTCGGTGTGGCGATTGCAAGTGTCGCTGTTCTGTTCCAAACTCAGGATGTCTTTGATCTGTTTTGGGTATTCGCCGTATTTGGGGTTGCGCAGATGATTGAGGGTACTATCCTAACCCCGTTATTGGTGGGGGAACGGATTGGTTTGCATCCCGTGACCGTGATTTTTGCTGTGTTGGCAGGCGGGCAATTGTTCGGCTTTTTTGGCGTGTTGTTGGCATTGCCGGTGGCTGCGGTATTGGCGGTGATCATGCGGCATCTCCATGACTCTTATAAACAGAGTCAGGTTTACAGCATTAACCATCCTAAGCCATTGGATGTGATTGATTTGGACGATGGCAGTAACGAGGTGAAACAACAAGCATGACACAGCAACTGACCTTGAATGTGGGAATGCGCGAAGGTCATCGTTTCAGTTCATTTTTTGTGACACCTGAAAATGCTGAGTTGCTGGGGATTTTGAAAAACGGCTTTGAACGTGAATTCCCACAAATCTTTTTGTGGGGGGATACAGAGGCTGGGAAATCGCATTTACTGCAAGCTTATTGTGAGCGCTATTATCAGCGCGGTTTAATGGCAGCTTATGTGCCGTTGGGCAGTTGCGCCCAATACGGTCCCCGCGTGTTAGCCGGTGTCGAGGGCAAGCATCTGGTCACGGTGGATGAGCTTGATGCGGTAATTGGGCAACGTGATTGGGAAGTGGCGTTGATGAACCTGATTAATACTTGCCGCGCTAATTATCAGCCGCTGATGATGGCAGCACGCCTTAATCCCCGTGAAATGGCTTGTGTGTTACCCGATTTTTCCTCACGTTTGCTGTGGGGTGCAGATTATCGGGTGCATCCGGTGCAGGGCGGGCAATGTTTGCAAGCGATGGCATGGCGTGCCCATCATCGTGGCTTTGAATTATCAGAACACGTCATGAAATATATTGAGCGGCATTATCCACAAAATATGACTACCCTCATGGCAATGCTGGATCAGTTGGATGTTGCCAGCTTAACGAGAGGGCGTAAAATTACGCGCGAATTTATCCGTGAAGTGATGCAGAAAAATGCCAAGGCATTACCGTTAAAACCAGGAGCTTGAGATGGATATGAAAATTTTCTTAGATCAAATGCTGCAATCCGGCAAAGAACTGGCGCAAAAAGGTCAGAATATGGCGGAACAAAAACTCGGTGTTCCGGCTGAAGGTGAACAGCGTGAGCAGATGCTGTCTGGCATGAAAACGGGGGCAGCCGCCGCTGGGGTATTGGCTTTATTGCTGGGCACTAGTGCGGGGCGGCGGGTCACGGGAGCGGCGGTGAAAGTCGGTAGCTTAGCTGCTTTAGGTGGCTTGGCTTATCAGATGTATCGTCAGTGGGAAACCAATGCGGGCAATGCCAGCACGGCGACGCCAAGTGACCCCGCTTTACTGGAAGCACCTGCCCCTAAGGCGACTGCCGAGATTCTGTTAAAAGCGATGGTTGCTGCGGCTAAAGCCGATGGGCACGTGGATTCTGCTGAATTGGCGAGTATCCGTCAGCAATTAGCCGGTATTGATGCCGAAGCGGATGTCAATGAGATGATTCTGCATGAATTAGCACAGCCTTTGGAT
Organism: uncultured Thiothrix sp.; assembly: GCA_964420315.1. Taxonomy (GTDB): domain Bacteria; phylum Pseudomonadota; class Gammaproteobacteria; order Thiotrichales; family Thiotrichaceae; genus Thiothrix. The sequence goes on from CAYQTB010000024.1 coordinate 22,583, forward strand.
GCTAAGCAAATCGCGGCGTTGGCGAATAACGATTTGGCGGTGGCAACGGAGATTTATTTGGTCTCAGCAGCCATTATTGATGGTGCTAATGAAGCAGAAACAGCCTATTTAGAAGACTTGCGCAGTGCTTTGCAATTACCCGAAGGGGTTGCCGCACCTTAATCTTCAAACACATCTTTCAGACGGCGTTCGAGTGCTTTGCGCTCTAAGTAGTCTTCAAGATTGCGCCGTACCACATGTGGTTTGATTTTCTTACCATCCGTGTGTGCGGCTGTTTTCTCTAACTGGAAAATTTCGTCTTCTTGTTCCGTGTAATAGTCTTTGTTATCACGCATGAAATAACTCCTTTTGTCGTTATTTAGTTGATTTTCATCAGTTTTATATGGGTGACAATTGTATGCAGCATTAACTTAACTCATGCTGATTATTTTACCGCTTGTTGCCTGAAAGTCGCTGCTTGTGAGCGTAATTGTTCGGGTGTTATATCGCCGACAAGACGCAATGCCCGCAATTCTTCCCCGGCATTGTTGAAAAATACAATAGCAGGAGGGGCTACGACATCGAAGCGTTTTTGCAGAGCCAAGTCATGTTCATTCTGGTCAGTGACATCGACTTTCAAAAAGATTGTATTACCCAAGATTTTGATGGATTCTGGATCTCTGAAAGTGGTTTTTTCCATCGTATGGCAATAGCTGCACCAATCGGCATAGAAGTCTAGCATCACAGGGCGTTGTTGCGCTCTCGCTTGTTGCAGTGCAGTTTCTAGCTCGGCAACGCTTTGGATGCGTTGAAATGAGATGGCGACTTCGGTGGCTTGACCAGACGTTATGCCTACGGAAAAAACCCCTTTCAGTGGTTGCAGCAAGTTTGTGCTACCAGCGGCTAAACCGAGCAAGATTAATGCGCCATAAAATAGTTGCAGCATACCCGTGCTTTTCCAAAAGCGTCCCCAGCCTCCGGCATCTTCGTCAACTTTTTCCAGTGCCCCCATGTAAACGCCGGATGAAACTAACAGAATGCCGGTAAGCGCCATCGTGACTTCGATAGAAACAATACGGCTGAGCATGTAAATCGCCATACCTAGCATAATAATGCCAAAGAGTGCTTTGACGGTATCCATCCAAATGCCAGCGCGTGGCAATAGATGCCCGGCAGACGTGCCAATGAGAATTAAGGGTACACCGATACCCATTCCCAGTGAGAATAAAGCAGCCGCGCCTAACCATGCATTATGGCTTTGGGTGATAAACGTTAAAATACCGGCAATCGCTGGACCAGCGCAGGGACCAACAATCAGGGTTGAGAGAAAGCCCATAATGGCAGCGCCAACAAAACTACCGCTTTCTTGTTTATTACTGAGGTCATTTAAACGGCTTTGTAAACTATTGGGTAATTGTAAGTCGTAAAAGCCAAACATGGAGAGGGCGAGAGCGACAAAAAGTGCACTCATTAAACTGATGGCAATAGGGTGTTGCAGCACCGCTTGGAGGTTTTGCCCAAAATACCCAAAGATAAAACCAATAATCGCATAGGCGATGGCACCTGAAACAACATAAGTGACGGAAAGCCATAAAGCTTTCCCGGAAGAGGTATTGCCAGAACCGGCAATGATGCCAGAAAGGATGGGAACCATCGGGAAAATACACGGGGTAAAAGCCAGTAATAATCCTAACCCAAAAGTAATCGCCATGATTTGTAGAAACGAGCTATCTTCAAGGCGTTGCGTTAATGCATCTTGTTGATTAAGCGGAGCTTGGGTAGCGGAATCGCTTTTAGTGCCAGTGAGTGGTTTTGCATCTGCCAAACCAGTTAGCGTCAATTCACGACTTTGTTTGACTGGCGGGTAGCAAATACCTGTGCTATCGGAACAACCTTGGTATTCGGTTTCCACCACCAGCTTTTGCAGACCAGTCGATTCCAGTATCGGGATTTTGACATCAATATCTTCACCGTAGACTTCTATCTTACCAAAGTACTCATCGTCAACGATTTTACCCGTCGGAAAAATAGGTGAGCCAAGCGTGACACCTTGGGGTTCTTTAACCGTGAATTGAATTTTAGGTCGATATAAATGATGGTCTGGCTGGATAGTCCAATGCGCATTTAACATGCCTTTATCGAGTGCAGTGAGTTCAAATACGAATGCCTGCTCGACGGGAATGGCACTGCCAGCTTTGGGTTTCTGAGCCTGTTTAATAATGTTGGTCAGTGCTGTATCGGAAGCCGGTGTTTCTGTCTTGGCTACCGGTGGTGCGATTTTATCAGTGGTGTTATCCAACGCAGCTAATTGTAATTTCGCGGTTTTTTTCTGAGGTGGGTAACATAAACCCGCATCGGCACACCCCTGATATTTGACTTTGAGTGCCAGTTCCAGCGCTTGTGAAGCGGTTTGACCACGCTCGATCGGAATCTCAATGGCTACCTGATTATGGTAAACCTCGGTCTGACCAAAATTAGGGTCGTTTTTACTTTCACCCGTGGGAAATGCTGGGGCAGACAAGCTTAAGTTTGGCGTTTCTGCCTCAAACGTAAAGCGTTCACGATAAAGGTAATAGCCTTGGGCAATATCCCAAGTTGCTTTGATTTTATCAGGTGCAATGACTTCAGCCTTGAATTTGAAGGCTTGGTCTGGTGGCAGCAGGTTTTCCTGCTTGAGTGCATGAGCTTGCAGCGAAGCTACCAGCAATAACAGGAAGCAGAGTAATTTTCTCATTGTTGGTCGCTCTCTAACCTGCACACGGGGGATGGGCTGTTAGCCTGATCCGGCAGGAATCTCATTACAAGTATGCAATCTGTCATCTTTCAGTGTGGTGTAATTGAATTCGGGTAATAGTAGAGTAAATGCCAGAGATCGGCAAAATATCTTCGCACCATTTTGCATCATATTGAGTGTTTTTGTGGATCGACAGGGATGTTGACCTGAAGTGGTCGCCTGACGTTATGCTGTTATGCAACAGAATGTGGTTTAAATACAACACGTTGTGTGTGGGTAAAACGAAAGCCTAAAGCGCTCAGGCTTTCGTCTTGGTTTGCGCTATTGGCGATTATTCAGGAATCAAGCAGTCGTTTAAGTCACGACCGCTAACGATCCATTCTTCAACCCAACCTGGTTTTCTACCGCGTCCGCTCCACGTTTGTTCTGGGTTATTGGGGTTGCTGTATTTTGCTTTTACAATACGTTTTTTAGCGGGACGTGATTGCATGACTTCTATAACTTCTTCAAGTGTAAAGCCTGAGCGCTCGATCATGTCTTCAATTGCTTCGCGTAAATTTAATAACTCACCGTCACGGCGACTGGCAATCGCACTCTCAATACTGCCTTTGAGTTTTTCAAGTTCTAAAACACTGAGGTTGGAAATATCAACATTAGACATCAATAACACCTTTCCTTTTGCATTATGTTTAAAAAGTATATTTTTACATATTCTCGCTATTTAATGGGTTTGTCAAGCAAGGTTTTTTATAAAAATAGACGTTAGTGTTTTAAATTGTTCGGCGATGACCGATGGTGATTTCTTCTGTCGAAACGTGATGCGATTGGGGTGGCTATTTTTATCAGATAGACGGCGTGGCAATTGTCAAGTAAATTGGCTATGATTAAGGGAGTTATTTAATCATAATTATTATAGAAAGACTTGTTATTAGGGGGATTCGATGCGATTTGTCGTTCTAGCCCTGTCATTGGTTGCGTTGGCAGTCGTTTTTGTCTGGGTAGTGTCCAGTGGTCAGCTAAACAAGACGTCGATGGCAGATAAATTGTCTGTGTTAACCAATCTTGTGCCTTATTTATTGTTCGGCATGTTTGTTGCGCAAGTCGCCGCCGTTTATCTGTTGGTGCGTTTTAGTCAGCGTGCTCCTCTAGTAACGGCACTGGCAGTACATAGTGCTGCGGTAGATGAGGTTAAAACTCCTCAAGAGCAGGTAAATACCGAGTGGGTATTGGAGGCTTTGGCTGGGGGGGGTGATTGTTGCTAACCAACAAGGCATCACTACTTATATGAACACCAGTGCAGAAAAGTTAACGTTGTGGCAGCGTGATAAAGCATTGGGTGAACATGTTAGCAATGTATTGAGGTTAGAAGATTCGCAAGGTAATCCCTTGGGTGAAAAAGCCTTTGAAACCAATAGGTTTTATCCTAATTATCCGCTGCAATTTGGGCAGGTGAAGCTCTACCCGCGTATTGGTGAAGAGCGTTTCGTCGAGTTAAACACGACCGGTATACTCGAAAATTGTAAAGCGATTGTATTTATTTTTCGCGATGTTACCGCTGATCGGAAAGTCATTAACCGTTTGTACCGTCAAGCATCGCGTGATGCCTTAACAGATTTGATGAATCGCACCAGTTTTGAACAGTATGTGGAACAACTGGCGCATGATACCTCTGCGTTGACCCGTAGCCATGTGTTAGCCAGCGTGGATTTGGATAATTTCAAAATTATCAATGATACCTGTGGGCATTTAGCCGGGGATGAAGTGCTTAAGCAGGTTGCGCAGATTTTCCGGCGCTCAGTGCGGGTTTCCGACAAAGTGGCGCGTATTGGCGGGGATGAGTTTGCTGTATTTTTAGAGGGTTGCGGCTTGGAAAAAGGTCGTGGCATTATGGAGTCCATTTTAACGGAATTACGCAATTTCCGTTTTAGTTGGGAAGGTAAAGTATTTTCTATTGGTGCGAGTGTTGGCTTACTTGAGTTTATGCCAGCCTCCAATCTTCAGATTAAGCAGTTGTTTTCAGATGCAGATAAGGCTTGCTATACCGCTAAAGCCTTGGGGCGTAACCAAGTCTTTGTCCACGCGGAAGAGAAGCGTGAGCAAATGTCTAACCAACGGGTGCATGATTGGAATAAGTTACTAAAAGATGCCTTGCGTGAAGACCGTTTCATTTTGTTTGCTCAGCCAGTGGTACAGTTGCATTCGGCGCGTCATCAACGTTTCCGCCAATACGAAATCTTATTGCGCTTACCGTTTCGGCAAGCATTGTTGAATCCTGGTAGCTTTTTACCGGTGGCTGACCGCTTGGATTTGATGACGAGTATCGACCGTTGGATTATTCGTAAGGCGTTGGAAATGTTAGCGGGTTGTCGCCATGATAACGCTAATGACTCCCCCTGTGTGGAAACGCGCTTGATGATCAATTTGTCTGGTCAGTCGGTGCAAGATGCGCGTTTATTTCCGTATGTGGAGGAGCAGATCCAACGGTTCGGGATTGACCCGAGCATGATTTGTTTTGAGATCTCCGAATCGGTGGCAATCAGCAATTTTGTCCATGCGAAACGGGTGATGAATGCCTTGCACAGCTTGGGCTGTCATTTGATCCTCGATGATTTTGGCAGTGGTTTTTCGTCGCTCAGCTATTTGCGTGAATTGCCGCTCAGTTACCTCAAAATCGACGGCAATTTCGTGCATAACTTGGTTTCCAGCCCGGTGGATGCGGCAATGATCAAAGCCGTACACGAAGTGGGGCAGGTCATGAACTTGTTAACGATTGCGGAACTTGTGGAAGATGGTGAAACGTTGCAGCATTTGCGTAAAATCGGCGTGGATTTCGCCCAAGGTTATTATTGCGGACGACCTATTCCATTGGTGCAATTGCGGGAACGTATCCAGGGTGAGCAGGCGCTCAGCACAAAAGCTGCCTGAATGGGTCTGATTTGGTGGGGTTGCCTTGAAAACCCTACCTTCAGACCGATATAGTGACCATTATCAGTTTG
>CAYQTB010000025.1:0-27899 GCA_964420315.1 uncultured Thiothrix sp.
ATCCGGCTTAGCTCCCGTAGGAATCCCCTTCCTTTAGGGAGGGGAGGATGTCAATTGGACGTGGGGATGTTGCAAAGCCTACACTAAATATTGCGACCAGTCGTGGTAATCCTTGCCGAACACGAAGAAATGCGGGTTCAGCAGAGAGTCTTTGGTGTTGTAGCGCATGGGTTGCATGTCGGTGCGGGTGAAGTGTCCACCGGCTTCTTCCACAATGATTTGCGCAGCAGCGGTGTCCCATTCCGAGGTTAGACCAAGACGTGGGTAAATGTCCGCCGAACCTTCGGCAACACGGCAGGCTTTGAGGATGCTGCCCATCACCTCGTATTCGTGTTCACCAATGCGTTCCAAAAATTGCGGCATGAGCGGGTCACGGTGTGATTTGCTGCCCATGACTTTGAGCGGCTCGCCAGTAGCACGGGTGCTGATTGGGAAGGTTTCCCCGCGCATGTGCTTGAATGCGCCACCGCCTTGGTGTGCAAACCAAGTTTCATTTAAGGCGGGGGCGTGAACCACGCCGAGAATGGGGGCGTTATGGTGTATCAGTGCAATCAGGGTGCTGAATTCGCCATTGCGTTTGACGAATTCACGGGTTCCATCCAGCGGGTCAACCAACCAGTAGGTTTGCCACTGGCTGCGTTCGCTAAAGGGCAGGCTGGCGGACTCTTCGGAAAGCACCGGATATTGCGGGGTGAGCGCGGTCAAGGCATCGACAATGTGGTGGTGTGATGCCATATCCGCCGCTGTGAGCGGGGAGTCATCGGCTTTGTGTTCTACCGTAAAGTCGGGTGCATTGTAGACTGCCATGATTTTAGCGCCTGCTGTTTGAGCAATGCGCACGGTGGCGTCGAGGAGGTGGGTCAAGTTCATGAAAATCCTTGCGTCTATGCGTGTTGTTTAAGCCAGTCTTGCGCCAGATAGAGTGCCAGCAAGCTGCGCCCTTCGGTGAAATCATCTTGCAACAGTAATTCGGCTGCATCCGACAATTTCCAGGGTACAACTTCCAGCGGCTCAGGTTCGTCGCCTTCCGTGCGCTGTGGGTAGAGGTCGCGGGCAAGAATCAGGTGGGTGTGGTGTTGCATGTAGCTGGGCGAAAGGCTGACGCGCCGCAATAGCTGTAAATCGCGTGCGCCGTAGCCGACTTCTTCCATGATTTCGCGGTTGGCGGCGTCGAGGACATCTTCGCCGCATTCCACTTTGCCTTTGGGGAAGCCGAGTTCGTAGCGCTCAGTGCCTGACGAATATTCGCGAATTAACAGCAAGGTGTCGTCATCCAGCAGTGGGACGATCAATACAGCGCCATTGCCACGGCTGGCAAGGCGCTCGTAAATGCGGCGTTCCCCGTTGCTGAATTCCAAGTGGAGTTCTTCCACATGGAACAAGCGGCTGCTGGTGACGGGGTGGATGGAATGTATCATGGGTGGTTTTTGCATACCCCGATTCTAACCTACCATGCCTGACTTAGCACCTTGTCGCCGTGCAAGTAGTACACATAATTGCCAATCATCACCGAACGGTCATACGCCCATTGGTAATCCTGAGTGGTGCTATTGCCGACCAGTGGGGGTAATACCTGCATCGCGCCTGTTTGGGTGTTAATATTCAGGCGGTAAAGTTGGTCACGACTCCAGTTGTAGTAGGTGCTTGGGCCGGAACCGTACTGACTGCTGCCCTCATGCAAACTGACCGGAAACGCCACTTGCAAATTATTGCCCTGTTGTAGGCTGGTGAAAGCGTGGTGACTTTGGGAAACTGCGGTGTCGGTGCCACGCTTACCGATAATGATTTTATCTTGTTCGCGGGGATTGGCAGGGTCAGTGACATCAATCAGTGATACTTTTACCCCCTGAACCCATGCGCCGCGCCCATCACCCCATGTCGATGTTGTGTCAGGCACGGCATCTTTGCCAATGCCTAGTAAGTAATGTTCGCCTACCGGGTGCAAGTAGTCGGAATAACCGTCGATTTCTAATGCACCGAGCATCACCGGATCAGCCGGTTTACTTAAGTCCAGTGCATACAGTGGGTCAGTTGCGCGGAATGTTACCAGATAACCCCGATCACCAAGGAAGCGGGTGGCGTATATTTGTTCGCCCGGTTTGCCAAGACTATCCGGGCGGTTGTTGTTGGGTAGCTTGCCGATAATGTCCAGCGATTGGGTCGCGGCGTTTTCCTGCAAGGTATACAGCCGTGCCGGAGTAGGGTTGGTGGAAGGTGTTTCGCCTACGTAGGTGATCAAACGCAATACGCCGTTATGTTCGCTCAGACGGAACGGTTTCAAATCCTGTTGCCAGCCCAAATGCCCCTCTACGCGACCGGAACCCTTGTAGTTGAGACCGCCTGTCAGTGAAAACTTGTGCAGGTCAGTGCTGATATTCGGCGCATAGGCGATGCTGGTGCTAACCGCCGTGTCATTGCTGACTACTGTGGATGTCAGCGCATCATTGGAATAATTGTAACTGGTGGTTGCCAGATAAATGGCTTCGGTGGAGGCGTACAGCGTTTCGGTATCGCCCGCAAAACACTTGCCTTGAGGGGTTGGTGTAACACTGTTGAGATCAATTGCCAGCAAGCTGACGATGCTAGTTTGGTAGCTTTTCTTGTCCGTGTATTGCGTCATGAAGCAATCATCACCGCTGAAAATGTCGGTTTTGCTGCCGCCATTGAGTTGGTAATCGGGCAGGAAATCCGCCAGTTTGGCATTGTTGATGAGCGTGCGGTTTGCCGCTGCTGCTGCTTCGGTGGTGGGGTATTGTTCCAAGCCGGGTAGGGTGGGGCTGTGGCGGGTGGCAATGTACAGCGTCGAACCGATGCGGCGGCTGCTGATAGCTTGCCCATCCACCGTGAGTTTGGCGGTTTGCACGGGGTTTGCGGGGTTAGCAACGTTCAACAGGTACAGTTGCGTTTGTTGATTTTGCCAGTAGCTAGGGATGAACCAGCGGCTCCAGATGCTGTAGTATTGTTGCTCTTCAGTAAGTGCCGCCAGTGTTTTATTAGCGGTATCCAGATAAAGACCGCTCAGGCGAGTATTCTCATCACCCAGTGTCAGGCTAGTAACGAGTGGGGCGCTGGCTTGATTTGCTTTGAAAATATTCAGACTGGGCGTGTTTAACGCCGCAGCGTAAAGGTATTCACCATCGGTTTTCAGACGGTCAGCTTCGTCGACATGGGTTTCTTGGGTATTGGTGCTGGAAACGTTTTTGGCAGTGTCGGCAACAGCGGAAGGTGTCATCACCGGCATAATGCACACATCGCCTTTGCACGGGTATATCTCCGGGCGCACTGTGCCGTAGATTTCCAGCATTTGCTGCTTGATCAGCGTTTCGAGTTCGGCGTTGGTTGCCGCCTGTTTCAACGCAGGTTTATTGGCGTTGGTCGTTGGGGTGACGGGTGTCGAGGGATTGGGGCTGACGGTAGTGCTGGAGCCGCCACCGCCACAGGCGCTAAGTAACAATGCGATGGAAATACTTAACCCCAATGAATGCAGATTTTTCATAATACCCTCCGGTATGATGCGATTTTTAGTGGTATGAGGAAGCCCATAAAATGAATTATAGCGCAATCAATTTAAACTGGCATGAGATTAACACCGTGTTTTTGGACATGGACGGCACGCTATTGGATTTACATTTTGATAACCATTTCTGGTTGGAACATCTGCCGGTGCGTTTGGCAGAGCAGCGCGGCACCACGCCGGAGGAGGTTCGTGCTTATTTGCATGGGCGTTATACCGAAATGGAGGGTACGTTGGAGTGGTATTGCCTTGATTATTGGCAAAATCATCTGGGAACAGATTTAGTGGCGTTGAAACACGAAATCGCGGATCGAATTGCGATTCGGGCGCATGTGGAGCGTTTCCTGCAATCCCTGCGTGAACGTGGCAAGCGGGTGGTGTTATTGACTAATGCGCACCAAAAAAGCGTGGGTTTGAAGTTCGGTTATGTGGCGTTGGAACACTATTTCGATCATATTATTACCTCGCACTCGTTAGGGTTGCCGAAAGAGCATCCCGATTTTTGGCAGAAATTGAGTGAAGTGGAAGTGTTTGACTCAGCGCATTCCTTGTTCATTGATGACAACTTGCACGTATTGCGGGCTGCAAAAGCCTACGGTGTGAAACATTTGTTGGCAATCCACCAGCCGGATTCGCAACAGCCGCCGAAAGACACGCAAGAATTCACGGCGGTGGAGTGTTACACGCAGTTGTTGGGTTGAGTTACCATAGTTACCGACCGATGTCGCGGAAGCTGCGCGTGAAATTTACGCCACAAATTAACGGTAAGTGTTCACGCTGTGATGTTGCCTTAATCGTCGTCGCCTAATTCCGAACTCCAACCCTTGGCTTTTGCGTCGCTAAACGCATGACCGTGCAATTTGCTATGCCGCTGCTGCAATTCCGGTGGCAGGCGGCTCGGTAAATGCCCGTATTTCACCCATTCATTGTGGACTTTTTCGTACAGGTTTTGCAGCATCCCCGCGCTCCAGCCTGCGCATTGTTCAGTGTCGGGCAGCAAGCCAAACACCCAGGCATCGCGGATCAATCGCCCGACCGGACTCATGCCAAATTGCGAATCGTTATCCAAACCTTCGTATTTCCCGCTCATGGTGTTCCTCCCGGTATTAATGGGTTGCGCGTGCATTGATGGTGGCAACGGCACGTTCTGCCGCTTGCAGGGCTTGTGCCATTTCCGCTTCCGTGCCCATCATGATGAGTCGCCCGAATGCGCCATAGGCTTTGACATCGACCAAGGTGACGTGAGCAGCTTTTTCGGCTTCGTTGGCGACGTAAACGATGTAACCGGCAGGTTCAGTTTCAAAAATAAACATGCTTTTGCCCGGTAGCAACATCGACCCGTGCCGCAATTGGCGGTTGATCAGGGTGGCGTGGTCAGGCGTAATGGCGCGAATAATTTCTTTCCAAGCAACGCGGCACGCCATGCGTCTTTCAACATCGGCATAAATTTCGCGCAAGACCGCCTCACCCGCTGCGGTGACTTCACTTTGGTTGCGGTAGTGGACTTCCATTGAACCAAAGGCGCGTTCCACCACTTGCTGCCCCAAGCGCACATTGCTGGCTTTGAGGGCAATGTCGCTCAGCCGGTGGACGGCCATGCCCGGGGCGACTTCAATCCACAGACAGGCATCGCCGGGAATCGGCAAGAACCCCTGTGAAGACGTTCCCAAATAGGAGGCAAGCTGGGGTTGCAGCGAGTCAATGAAGGAATACACACGTAAAGTCACATTATTCATCAGTATCAGGCTCAAGTGTTAGGGTCAGTCAGCGGCATCAGGTTCGGGAAATCGGTCGTTAGGTGTAAACGATTACGGTGCTTAGTGCTTTCCCAAATTCGCGCACCGTCTTGTACTAGAAAATCGAGAAAGCGCTTGGAGGTATTGGAGAGTTTTTTGCCCCTCAGATGCACGGCATACCATCGGCGCATCATCGGGAAGTGTTGCACATCCAGCACAGTCAGTAAGCCCGCTTCGAGTTCCAGCCGCAGGTTGTGCAATGATAAAATCGAGATGCCCAAGCCCGCCATCACCGCCTGCTTGATGGCTTCGCTGCTGCCGAGTTCCATATAAATATTGGCTTCCAGGCCGTGTTCGGCAAACAAACGGATGCGGGCAGCGCGTGTGCCTGAACCTTCCTCTCGTGATAGAAAGCGTTCCTGTGCAATGCGTTCCAGCGTGATACCTTGCTCGCCAGCCAAGGGGTGGTTGGGCGGGGCGATTGCTACAATGGGATTGTGCAGGAAGGATTCTGCGGCCAAGTCGAGGTTATTATTGTTCGGGATAGTTCCCATGATTACCAAGTCATCGAGATTGTCTTCCAGACGGCGGATGACATTGGCGCGGTTGGTAATGGTCAGGCGTGGCTCCACCCGTGGATAATCCTTGAGGAAGGTACCAAGCAAGTGCGGCATGAAATATTCGGCAGTGGTCGTGGCACAAACATTCAAGGGGCCTTTGACACCTTCTTCCATGCCAATCATGTCTTCGTTGAGTACCCGTAAACGGTCCAAGACATCGCGACAGGCCTCAAACAGCTCACGCCCTGCTTCGGTAAGGAACAGACGTTTGCCGATTTGCTCGGTTAGGGGGATGCCGACACTTTCCTCCAGCCGCTTGATTTGGATAGAGACCGCCGGTTGGGTCAAGTGCAGTTCTTCCGCTGCACGGGTAAAGGACAAGTGTTTCCCTACGCTATAAAACAGGCGCAACTGGTGCAGGGTGATATGGCGCAGATTCATCATTAAGTCCGCTTTATCGACAGCATTTACATTTACTTTACTTAATCCAACTAATATTAACGATTAACTTTAGTTGATTGTCAAGCTAATTTATAGTACATACTGTCTTGAAGAAAATTTAGCGGTGTTAGGTTGCAAAATGCCCTAACCCTTGCTTCCGGCATAAACACTGTCGCAGGAAAATACCCGTGAGTTTTGAACCAGTCGTTTTGTTTTTTGTGCTAGGGATTGCCGCCGGATTATTACGTTCTGACTTGAAAATCCCTAGCAGTATTTACGATGCGCTCTCCATTTACCTGTTGTTGGCGATTGGACTCAAGGGCGGTGTGAAGTTGGCAGAACAAGCCACACCAAGTATGTTGCTGGATGGCTTGCTGATTGTAGGTGCGGCGATTTTGATACCCCTCGTGGCGTTCCCGATTTTGCGTTACTTCGGCAAGTTGAAGCGGGCGGATGCCGCTTCCATTGCGGCACATTACGGCTCAGTCAGCGTGGTGACCTTTTCCATCGGCGTGGCATTTTTGACGCAAGCTGCGCAGGAATACGAAGGTCACCTGATTGTCTTCCTCGTCTTACTGGAAATACCCGCGCTGGTGATTGGGGCACTGTTAGCCCGTTACGGTACAGGCAATGTGCGTTGGGGCAGGATGTTGCATGAAGTATTCTTCGGTAAAAGCATTTTCCTGTTGCTGGGCGGCTTGGTGATTGGCTATGTCGCAGGCCCTGAGGGCATTGCACCACTGGATAAAGTGTTTTTTGACCTGTTCAAAGGTGCGTTGGCGATATTTTTGCTGGAAATGGGGCTGGTAGCCGCCGGAAGACTAGCCGATTTGCGGGCATATGGGGTATTTTTGGTGGGCTTCGGGATCGTGATGCCCATGCTGTCGGCCTCGTTGGGTATTGTCATGGGGTGGCTATTGGGTTTGTCCGTTGGCGGGACAATGTTGCTGGCGGCGTTGTATGCCAGTGCTTCGTACATTGCCGCCCCTGCCGCGATGCGGATAGCAGTGCCCGAAGCGAATCCCGGATTGTCTATCGGTGCATCCTTGGGCGTAACCTTTCCGTTCAATATTCTGATAGGAATCCCCCTGTATTACTGGATGGCACAAACCATCCACCAATTTGGAGCGTAAACGTGCCTGACCAACATCAACGGCTACTGACCATTGTGTGTGAATCCATGCTGGAATCTTTCCTGCAAGAAGAACTGCCCCGCTTAGGGGCTAACGGCTATACGGTGACCGATGCCCGTGGTGCAGGGCGGCATGGGCGGCGTGGCGGCGCATGGACAAAGGAAAGCAATATCAAGGTGGATATTGTGTGTGATGCGGAGGTTGCCGAGCGGGTGGTAGAACACATTAACCGGGAGTACAAACAGCATTACGCGCTGGTGATGTACTCGACCGATGCCACCATGCATTGCGTGTAATTATTTTTGAATTTGAGGAATAAGTGTGATGAATTTTCAAGCTGAACAATACACCGTCAAACGTGAGCCATTTTACCGCACTGTTGCCAATGAGGTGGAGTTGTTTGATGCAGCTTACAGTGCGCGGATGCCGGTGATGCTGAAAGGGCCAACGGGCTGTGGCAAATCTCGCTTTGTCGAATACGTGGCATACAGGCTGCGCCGTCCACTGATTACCGTGGCGTGTAACGAAGACATGACCGCCTCGGATTTGGTGGGGCGTTTCCTGCTGGACAAAGATGGCACGAAATGGCAAGACGGTCCGCTGACACTGGCGGCGCGGATGGGGGCAATCTGCTATCTGGATGAAGTGGTGGAAGCGCGTCAGGATACCACCGTGGTGATTCACCCGCTGACTGACCACCGCCGCCAGTTGCCACTGGATAAAAAAGGTGAAATGGTCGAAGCGCATCCCGATTTCCAATTGGTGATTTCCTACAATCCCGGCTACCAGAGCATGATGAAGGATTTGAAACAATCCACCAAACAGCGGTTTGCGGCGCTGGATTTCGATTACCCGGATGCGGCTATCGAGACGGATATTGTGTCCCGCGAAACCGGGGTGGACACTAAAACGGCGGAAAAACTGGTACAGATTGCGCACCGGGCGCGTAACCTCAAAGGGCACGGCTTGGACGAAGGCATTTCCACCCGTTTATTGGTGTATGCGGGGCAATTAATTGTCAAAGGGGTGAATCCGCTGGCAGCGTGTTCGATGACGCTGGTGCGCCCATTGACCGATGACCCGGATATGCGGGATACCTTGGATGCAGCAGTCAATACTTTCTTTGGTTGAGAAATAACCTTCAGGTAAAAAGGTTTCCTACAAAAACACTAGCGCACTCCGCAAAATACGGCGTTCAGCGGCAGATTCTGCCCCTGAATACGGTTAGGTGTATTGGCTAGGAGAAAGGCAGTGATGAGTGTTGTTGACCATGATATTGCTGCTGCCTGTCAGGCAGTGCAACAGGGTAAGGTGATTGCTTACCCCACAGAGGCGGTGTTTGGCTTAGGCTGTGACCCTGCCAATCTTGAGGCTGTACAGCGTATTCTTACGCTTAAACAACGCCCTGCACACAAAGGGCTGATTCTGATTGCGGCTGATTTGCAACAGCTTGAGCCGTGGTTATTACCGCTCGAAGCGGCGTTGCTGCAACAAATTTTACCAACTTGGCCGGGGGCGGTGACTTGGTTGTTACCCGTGCGACCTGAGGTTTCCCCGCTGATTCGGGGTGAACATGACACACTAGCGGTGCGGGTCACAGCGCATCCTGTTTGTCGGGAGTTGTGTCAAGGTCTGGGGCATCCGCTCATTTCCACCAGTGCCAACCTGAATGGGCAAGAACCTGCCCGCAGTGTGACCGAAGTCGTGCAGCAGTTTGACCAGCAACTGGGATTTGTTTTGGATGCACCATTGGGTGGACAAGCACAACCAACCCAGATTCGTGATGGGCGTACCGGTGAGATTATTCGCCCCAGTTAATAACTCAAGTTCTTATCCATAGCCGGAGGCTAGTGAATGGCATGTGCTTTATGTGGTAATACAGATGCGTTTGAAGCAGTGGCACATGTTGATGCCAAATCTTCTGAACCTTTGCGGGTTTCTCTCTGTGGTCATTGTGGATTGGTGCAGCAGACGCCGATTCCATCGACACACGAACTAAGTGTTTATTACTCGCATCATTATCGTCGCGATTATAAAAATACGTATGAACCAAAAGCGAAGCATGTTTATCGTGCGGGAAGAACAGCGGTTCAGCGTATTAATTTTTTAAAGTCCGCCAATATTACACAGGGAAGTCTCTTAGATATTGGTGCAGGTGGTGGAGAGTTTGTTTATTTATCGGGAAAAAGTGGGTTTAAATCGCAAGGCGTTGAGCCAAACATTGGCTATTCAGAGTATGCTAAGCATGTCTATGGATGCGATGTAACAACGAGCGAATTAACGCATATTGAAGGGAAATACGATGTCATCACTCTGTTTCATGTGCTTGAGCATTTACCTGCGCCAGTCAAAGCATTTGAGATTTTGTATGGTCTACTAAATCATAAAGGTAAACTTTTCATTGAAGTACCTTGGATAGAAACAAATGATGCATCTCCAAGTAATATCTTTTTTAAAGCACATATCTTTTACTTTGGCATAGATACTTTAATTTCTTGTGCTAGTCCATTTTTTACGGTTCTGAAAGTTGATACATCAGTCAATCTTAAGTTGCTATTAGAGGCTAAAACAATACCTGAATCGCTTGTTTTGCCATCGGCACATTCTGTTCTTCATGTAAAAGATCGTTTATATCACAAAGACTGGTTTGAATACCTTGTTGCGGGGCGTGGTTATATGAAACCTATTAGAAGGTTAGGTCAATATTTTGATGAGGCAAAATTGGCAAGAACTGACCCTAAAACCATATTGGATAACTGCCTTCAACTTGTCTTGTAAAATTAACCTTGTAAGAAAACGTTTTTCTTGGGTTTTTATAATACTTTTGTTCTAATCACAAGTGTTCTTAGTGAAATAAATGAAGTGATAGTATGAAATCAATACCAGCCATTAAGAGACATAGAGTCTGAGTTTTCTGTTTGATTTTTTTAGCGATTAAGTGGTATTTGACCAAACAGTAATTGCCATATTTCCAAGCCAATCACGATTATCCACAGAAACACCGACACCCCTACCGCCGCTGCAGCTATATCTTTAATAACTTTAATTTTTTCGTTGTGTTTTTCTTCAATAAAATCACAAATGGCTTCAATGGCGCTATTAAACAGTTCCGCCATAATAACCAAAGCCGTAGCGACTAATATCATTAATACATCGACCCATCCTCGAAAAACAAATGCCATCGGCAAAACCAGTGCAGAAAGCACCAGCTTATACGTGACACTGAAATCGTATAAAACAGCGTAGCGTAACCCGGAATATACCGTCATTATTTTACGCAAGGGTCGATACCCTATTTCGCCTGTGCCTAAGAATTTATTGCGCATAATTGCTCACGTTTCTATTCATCCATAACCAAATGCCAATGGCATATCCGCTGCCAATCATAGCACCAACCAGCACATCACTAAACCAATGCACTTGTAGATACAGGCGCGATGCTGCAACCACGATAATCATGAGCGTTACCGGAAGTATTAGCCAAGAGCGTAATGGTACGGGCAGCATTAGCCATAATGCCAAGAAAAACGCACTGGCTTGAGTTGCATGTCCACTAGGGAAGGACATATCCGGTGGCAACGTCACCAAAGCTTCAAATAATTGTGGACGGTCACGCGCGAACACGGGCTTCAGCAACCAAGTCGTCAGGCTGGCAAGCCCTAGCGTTATCGGCAGGTAAAGGCTATTGCGCCACCCGCTCAGTTGTTGACGCAGGGCTAAACTCGTAGCGATTAACAAACTGAGTGGCAATAACACCCACATTGACCCTAACCATGTGATAAGCCAGAAGAAAGTATCAAGAATAGGTGTTCTTGTCGCATTGAAAAAAGTCAGGACAGCTATGTCCCACTGGGCAATGAGCATAAGTATGTTTCGTATCCGTTAACGGTGTTGCTAATAGTGTTACCCAATTCCAACATGACACCTATTAAACCTTGCTACAATCCGGTTTTAACCACCTGATTCATGAAGCAAGCTATCCTAACCGTACTAGTCGGCCAAAAAAGAGACAATATGATGCCCCACTCCTCCAATCCGTCTTGGCATATCCTGACGACTGCGGAAGCACTTGCAACCTTGCAGAGTGAACCGTATCAGGGGTTGAATCAGGCGACTGCATCCGCCCGCCTTGAGCATTACGGCGCAAACCGCCTGCTGGAAGCCAAACCCCGCCCCGCTTGGCTGAAGTTTCTTGATCAGTTCAAAAACTTGCTGGTTATCGTGCTATTGGTCGCTGCGGCACTGGCATGGCTGATCGGTGATTTGAAAGATGCGGTGGTTATCCTTGTGGTCGTGATATTCAATGCCTCCCTCGGTTTTTATCAGGAACACCGCGCCGAACAAACGCTGGCAGCCCTGAAGCAGATGCTGGCAGCCCAAGCACGGGTAAAGCGTGGCGGGCAAATACTGGATATAGATGCGACCACCTTAGTACCGGGTGATATTGTGCTATTGGAAGCGGGCGACCGTATTCCAGCCGATGGGCGTTTATTGGCAGCCCATGCGCTGGAAATAGAGGAAGCTGCACTGACCGGCGAATCGCATCCGGTCAGCAAAGTGACAGATGCCTTGGCAACAGCCGACTTGCCCCTTGCCGAGCGCATCAATCTGCTGTACATGAACACGGTGGTGACACGTGGGCGGGCAGAATTGCTGGTGACAGCCACCGGCATGGCAACCGAAATGGGCAAGCTGGCGGGCATGATTGCGGCCACCCCAGAAACGGCCACGCCCCTGCAACGCCAATTGGATACCCTAGGCAAGAAACTGGCGGCGATTGCCGGGGCAGTCGTCCTCGTGATTTTTACGCTGGATTACCTGCGCGGTCTGGACCTGATGCAATCGGCGATGACAGCGGTAGCACTAGCCGTTGCCGCCATTCCCGAAGGTTTGCCAGCGGTGGTAACAGTCACCCTTGCCATTGGCATGTGGCGCATGGCACAGCACCGCGCCATCCTCAAAAAACTCGCATCAGTAGAAACGCTTGGCTCGACCAATGTGATTTGTTCCGACAAAACCGGCACACTGACGCTCAATCAAATGACGGCACGGGCGGGTTGGTTTGCCGGGCAACGTTTCAGTGTTAGCGGCGAAGGCTATCAGGCACAAGGGGAAATCAGCGGTATGGTGGGTGAGCAAACTGCCTTGCGCCCGTTATTGCTGCCAATGGCACTGTGCAATGAAGCGCGGGTGCGTGACGGGGTGCTGATCGGCGACCCTACCGAAGGCGCACTATGGGTATTGGCGCAAAAAGGTGGGCTAGACCCGGAACAGTGCCAACAAACGCAACCCCGCCTTGCCGAAATCCCCTTCGATTCCGCCTATAAATTCATGGCAACCTTCCATCATGCCGGTGATGTGGTGCAAATGTACATCAAAGGTGCGCCGGATGTGTTGCTGGCGCGTTCCACAGCGGATGCCGCCACTTGCCAGCAAATCGAGGCTGAAAATAGCCATCTGGCACAGCAGGCATTGCGGGTATTGGCAGTGGCACAGCGTACCATTCCCGCCGCACAGTTTGACCCCGCTGCGGATCTGATGGTTTGGGCGCAGGATTGGGCATTCGTCGGTTTGGTCGGGTTGATGGATCCGCCTCGCCCTGAAGCGCAACGGGCAGTGGCAGCCTGTAAGCAAGCGGGAATTCAGGTCAAAATGATCACGGGCGATCACCCGTTGACAGCCGCTGCTATTGGGCATGAATTAGGGCTTACGGGGCGGGCAATCAGTGGTGCAGAGTTAGATAGGCTGGATGATGCTGCCTTCGCGGCACAAATAGATGAAATCAGTGTGTTTGCGCGGGTTTCTCCCGAACACAAAGTCAGGATTGTCAAAGGGCTGCGCAGTCGGGGCTATGTCACCGCCATGACCGGGGACGGGGTAAATGATGCTCCTGCCCTGAAAGCGGCTGACATTGGTGTGGCAATGGGCATTACCGGGACGGCTGTTACCAAGGAAGCCGCCACCTTGGTATTAACCGATGACAATTTCGCCACCATTGTCAAAGCGGTGAAAGAAGGGCGGGTTATCTATGACAATATCATCAAGTTTGTGCGTTTCCAGCTTTCCACCAATATTGGCGCAATTCTGACCGTTTTGGTGGCCACGTTATTGAGTATGCCCTCACCGTTTACCGCCATCCAGTTATTGTGGGTCAATATCATTATGGATGGCCCGCCCGCCATGACACTGGGGGTTGAACCCGCACGTCCGGGCATAATGCGTGACCCGCCGCGTTCACAAACCGCGCAGATACTCACTTTGCCACGGTTGGGGCGCTTATTATTGTACGGCATCACCATGATGGTCGGTACGCTATTCCTGTTTGACTATGCGTTAGTGAACCATTCACAGCCATATGCCCTGACACTGGCGTTCACCACGTTCGTATTGTTCCAGTTGTTTAATGCCTTCAATGCGCGGGCAGAACACAGCAGCGTGTTCAACCGTAACTTCTTCAGGAATGGTAAATTCTGGCTGGCATTGGCTGGGGTGCTGCTTCTGCAAGCGTTGGTCGTTCACTGGGCACCCGCACAGGCAATTTTCGCCACAGTCGATTTGCATTGGCAAGACTGGGTAATGGCGGCGTTGACCGCAGCCAGTGTGCTGGTGCTGGATGAGGCTCGCAAAGCCATTCGCACCATTTACTATGGTTAATGACAACCATAACAATATACAATTATTTATGAAAACAATTTTTACAATTAACTTTAGTTCATCGTTCACCTTGCTTATAGTTCGCGCATCTGACAAAATCCAGTCAGAGCAAGATTCCCTAGAGCAACTTCTGCAAGGAGAAGATGATGGCAAAGAAATACGAAGCCGGGGTGAAGGAATACCGGCAAACCTACTGGCAGCCTGACTATATCCCGTTGGATACGGATATTCTGGCGTGCTTCAAGATCACCCCACAAGCGGGTGTTGACCGTGAAGAAGCGGCTGCGGCGGTTGCGGCAGAATCTTCCACCGGTACGTGGACAACGGTATGGACAGACTTGTTGACCGACATGGACTACTACCGTGGTCGTGCGTACATGATCGAGGACGTACCAGGTGACGACACCTGTTTCTATGCCTTCATTGCTTATCCCATTGACTTGTTTGAAGAAGGTTCTGTTGTCAACGTCTTCACCTCACTGGTGGGTAACGTATTCGGCTTCAAAGCCATCCGCGCCCTGCGTTTGGAAGACGTGCGCTTCCCGATTGCTTACGTGAAAACTTGTAATGGCCCACCACACGGCATCCAAGTTGAACGTGACAAGATGAACAAGTACGGTCGCCCTATGTTGGGTTGTACCATCAAGCCTAAGCTGGGTCTGTCTGCGAAGAACTACGGTCGTGCGGTATACGAATGCTTGCGCGGTGGTTTGGACTTCACCAAGGACGACGAAAACATCAACTCACAGCCGTTCATGCGTTGGCGTGACCGCTTCCTGTTTGTACAAGACGCGATTGAAACTGCCGAAGCACAAACCGGCGAGCGCAAAGGTCACTACCTGAACGTGACTGCCCCTTCCCCTGAAGAAATGTATGAGCGTGCGGAGTTTGCCAAAGAAATCGGCACTCCGATTATCATGCACGACTTCCTGACTGGTGGTTTCACTGCTAACACCGGTCTGGCGCGTTGGTGCCGTAAGAACGGCGTGTTGCTGCACATCCACCGTGCGATGCACGCGGTACTTGACCGTAACCCGCACCACGGCATCCACTTCCGCGTCTTGACCAAAGCACTGCGTTTGTCCGGTGGCGACCACCTGCATACCGGTACTGTCGTGGGCAAGCTGGAAGGCGACCGCGCTTCCACACTGGGCTGGATCGACCTGTTACGTGAATCTTACGTACCCGAAGACCGTTCACGCGGCATCTTCTTCGACCAAGACTGGGGTTCCATGCCGGGCGCATTCGCCGTCGCTTCCGGTGGTATCCACGTTTGGCACATGCCTGCATTGGTGAACATCTTCGGTGATGAATCTGTCCTGCAATTCGGTGGCGGCACATTGGGTCACCCATGGGGCAACGCGGCAGGTGCTGCGGCTAACCGTGTTGCGTTGGAAGCGTGCGTTGAAGCGCGTAACCGTGGTGTTGAACTGGAGCGCAACGGTAAGGAAATCCTCACCAAAGCTGCACAGTCTAGCCCTGAACTCAAGATCGCCATGGAAACATGGAAAGAAATCAAGTTCGAGTTCGACACCGTTGACAAACTTGATGTTCAGAACCGCTAAGCACCGTACTAATCAGGAGTTGTAACCATGGCTGATTTTCAGGACTACAAACAAACCGTCAAGTACGAAACCTTTTCTTACTTGCCAGCGCTGACGGCTGACCAAACCCGCCAGCAAATCCAATACATTGTGTCACAGGGCTGGAATCCTGCCATCGAACACGTGGAGCCTTCCCGTTCACACCAGTACTACTGGTTCATGTGGAAGCTGCCCATGTTCGGTGAGCAAAACGTTGACCGCATCCTGTCAGAACTCGAAGCGTGCCGTCGGGAATACCCCAACCACCACGTGCGTCTGATCGGCTACGACAACTACACCCAAAGCCAAGGCACATCCTTCGTCGTTTATCGCGGCTAATCACTGACAGGGAGGAGGCACTATGCCTGCACAAACTGCAAACAGCGCGGAAAAAGCCCGCGAAGCAGCCGCTGCACGTCGGCGTGCTGCTGCCCAACGCAGTGCCGGTCAGTCACGCCCGGTGGCTGCTGTTAAAGCAGCACCTGTGGCATCCGCCCAACCTGAAACTGTGCAAGCTGCCCCTGCGGCAGCTTATGCAGCCCCGCCCACTCCTGTTGTTGTCAATAACGCCAGTGCGAACAAAGCGCGGGAAGCGGCTGAACGCCGCCGTATCGCCGCCCAACGCAGTGGTGCGCAAGCTCGGCAGCGTTCACGTCCAACAGTAGCCTCCGCCCCTGCGGTTGCCGCTTACCCTGTTAGCACTGCCTTGGAGGACAACCTAGGCAGTCTGTTTGGCAGTGAGCCGGTGACAGAAGAAGCGATGGATGCGCTGTGCGAACTGGTTGAAGCTGACCCCAATGCTTTCGGTGTGAGTGGCAACAGTGTCCGTGCCATTTGCCGTAACCGTCGCCAACAACAGGCAGCGCAAGGCAAAGCCGCCGCACCCCGTCGTCCTGGTAGCCGTACTAACGGTCGCAACCCGCGCTTGGGTGTTGTTCTGCAAGGGCGTGATGCTGCCCGCCAGCATCGTACGCAAGCGGCACGTGGGCAACGTCCTGACGCACCAGCCGCACCACGTCCCACTGGACGGATGCGTCCGCAGCGTGTTCCCCCCAAGGTCGAGATTGACGAGACCCTGTTGGGAAACGCGGTGACCGGTACTCAGGTTAGCCGTATTACGGCTAATACGGTAACTGGGGGCGAAGCCGGTACTTGCCGCACAGTGACAGGAACGGAATACTTGGGCACTGACCATTTCGATACCATTTGCGGAACGCGTCCTGAGCCGAATCCGCCGAAAGTCGGGCTAACGGTAACAAGTGGTGGTCAGACAGTTTCCGGTACGGGAGTCGGTCGCTCCAGCAAAGTCACGGGTGATGAAAATGGCAGTTGCCGCGCAGTGACGGGTACCGAATACCTAGGGCTTGAGCAATTCTCAGCGTTTTGTGAAAACAAAGGGTTGACGACTCGCGCTCCCAAGGTAGTGGCGGGTACGACGGCACGCAAGCAGCTAACGGTAACGGGTGTGGATGAGGCACGCCTGCAACCTGTCACCGGCAATGAGTCGGGTGCGGGACGCAGCATTACCGGTTCACAATACTCGGATGCCGGTGCTTCACGCCTGACCATCAACGGTCCGCAGAAAGTCGCCCTAACGCACACCATCGCTGGTCGTGAAGTGACAGGCACCGAAGTGGGGCGTTCGGTCAAGGTGACGGGTGATGAGTACGGCAGTTGCCGTCCGGTAACGGGGACGGAATACGTGTCCAGCGAGCAATTCCAATCCATTTGCAATACGCAAGCACCGGCGCGTTCCGCCAAGGTGGGAATGGACAGCAGCCAAAAAGGGCAACGTATTACCGGCAATCTCGTCAACCGTACCGAAAAAGTGACAGGAAACGAGGCAGTTGCCGTGGGTAAAGTCACCGGTTCACAGTATGGCGACAGCCAAGTGGCGAATCGTGCCCCACCGAAAGCGTATCCGATGCAAACCCTCGCGGGGCGCAGTCTGACAGGCAATCGGGTAGATCACAGCCCAAAGCTCACCGGTGATGATCGTGGCGGCTGCTTGCCCGTCACCGGTACTGAATACTACGGCAAGGAACATTTTGCCGGGTATTGTGCAAGCGAACCGCCACCCGCGCCTGCCAAAGTGCATGTCGGCATGACCCCGCACGGGCAACACGTTTCCGGCATTTCGCTGGCGACGTCGAGCCATGTAACGGGAAATGAATACGGTGCGCAACAACACGTCAGTGGTACTGCTTACGCCGACGCGGTTGGGCAGCAGGCATCGCCTCACCACGCGCATGGTCACGATCACGCACATGACCATGAACACGGTGAAGGTGGACACGGCGAAGGTGATCACGGCTTCTGCTGTGACGAGTGCGCGGCTGACCATTTCGCGAAAGTGAAAGTGGCGCAAGCGCGACGCATGTTGCCACCACCTCCGGTGATGTGCCACGGCTGTGCAGACAGTGCAGTAGCGGAAATGAAACAGGCAGCCCAACAAGCAGCCGCCGGTTTCAGTATCCAGTCACCGGCACGGGCGGCACTAGGGCGTGTGACGGGCAGTGCTTACGAAGGTGCAGGGCGCATTACCGGCCCCGGCAATCGTGGCAACCAGACCGTTTCCGGCACACCGGAGTTCCGTTACCAGCCGCCAGTAGCAGCCACTGTTGCCAGCGAACCGGTAGCGGAAAACACTGAGCGGACAGCCTCACGAGTGACAGGTGACGGGCGTGACAACCTGCGCATCACCGGGGACGACTGGGGACGCAGCCAACGCATGACCGGTACGGAAGGGAAATGGGCGCAAAACCGTAACCCAACCTTACGGGGGATGCAGCAAGCCATGGCAATGGTGAATGCACACACCAACAAGTCACTGGAACGTCCCGAAGCACCCCCTGTCGCGAAAGTGACGGGTAGCAGCGGGAACAGTGGCAAGGGTGCGCTGATCACCGTTTCCGGCGGGGCAAGAGGTTAGGAGGCTTATAGGTGAACAGCCGTCAAGCCCAACAAGCCTTGCGTCTGGCAAGCCGAACTCAAGGCAGGTCGCAGACGTTAGGCAAGGCAACACGCCAACCAGCTCCGGCTGCTTTGGCGGTGAAGCCGGGTACACAGTTAACACCTTTGGCAAACGGGGTAGCGGTGAGTTCTCACCGCCACCCGTTGGCTAACCAACATGCCAATGCCCGTTTGGCACATTGTGAAGACAGTGTGAAAGGGCGTTTTGATGCCATTGTCCCGGCATTGCAAGCCATCGCAGGTTTGCATCTAGGGGAAGGCTTCAGCACGCAAGCCCAAGCGATTGCACAAGCCCAACTGGGCTACCGCTTGCCAGAGCGCATCCTCAACGATGCGTGGGTCAGTGGGGTGGACATGAAAGCCCTGTATGCGTATTGCACGTTTCAGGCTTTGAAGTTGGCAACCGAACAATTTGCCAACGATTTGCGCCAACAGGTGGAAGCGGTGCAGGATACCTGCAACTTCTTCCTCGACTGTGGCTTTCACGCGGTGGACATCAGCCCTTGTGCTGATGGTCGCCTCAAAGGTTTGATGCGCTACATTTTGCGTCTGCCTTTGACTTCGTTTACCCGGCGCAAGGCGTATGCCGGGGCATTATTTGATGTGGAAACGGATGTGCGCCACTGGATGGCAACCGAATTGCGCCGTTTCCGCGAAGGTGTGCCAACCACGGTGGACTCAGGGACACGTTACCTGAAAATCGCGGTATACCACACCAGCAGCGGTTTCCCCTGTCATGAGGGGTGTGCTGCCCACGGCAGCAACGACCATCACGCGATGGCAGCGGCACTGGATCGCCTAAACCAGTTCCGCCAAGCCATTGAAAATGCGTTCTGCTGTGGCGCGAGTACGGATATTTTGTTGATTGGGGTAGATACCGACACCGATGCCATCCGGGTGCATATTCCCGATGGTGAGGGTGAACTTTCCCCGCAACGCTTTGTGGATAACAAGGTACTGTTTCATGCCACGCTGGGTTTGTCCGCAAATCAGGCAGCCTTGGCAGTACACGAGGCGATTGAGGCAGCCGTTAACCAGCATGGCTGGGGAACGGGCAAAGGTGCGCCTCACGACGGGATGCGGCGGCTGGTCAGTAACCTGCTGATTAACAACCTGTCGCAAATAGATTACGTCAGGGATTTGCACGACGGGCAATACGCCGACATCGGGCACGCCGAACGCTACATCAGCGTTGGGGATGGCTTCGAGGAAGTGCAAATCCGCAATGTGGCGTATTACGCCCACCTGCATACGCTGGAAGAAGGTGTGGCAGACATGGATGTGGGTATCAAAATTTTCAAGGGCTTGAACGTGAAACACGGTCTGCCGGTGCCGGTGGCGATTCACTACCGCTACGATGCCCGTGTACCGGGGTCACGCGAACGCACGGTGGCAAAAGCCCAGCGGGTTGCCGCAGCCATCCGCAGCCGTTACGCGGCATTGGTAGAGCAAGGCTTGTTACTGTGCCATTTGTCCGTGCAGGACACGCCAACAGGTAGCCCGGTCGAAGTCGTGGAGGATGTGGCATGAAGATCATGCGCGTGGAAAAAACGCTGGTATCCACCAACCGCCTTGCCGAACTGGGGCATAAGGGGTTGCTGGTGGTACAGGAAAAAGTCGGCGGAGCGCGGCAAGTGGCAGTGGATGCCATCGGTTGTGTTCCCGGTGACTGGGTAATTTGTGTGGGTTCTTCTGCTGCTCGCGAAGCCGCAGGCAGTAAGGAATACCCTTCCGACCTCACCATCGTCGGCATTATCGACCGATGGAACGGCGAGTAAGGGGTAGCACATGGAGATCATGCGGGTACAGTCTGATTTGGTCGCTACCCAGCGCGTACCTGGCTTGAAGAATATGTCCTTGCGGGTTTTGGTGGACAGCAAGGGTGCGAAGAATGTGGCTTGCGATCCGGTGGGCGCACCGCCCGGAGCGTGGGTTTTCACCATCAGCGGTTCAGCGGCGCGTTACGCGCTTAAAGACCCGAAGGTGCTAACGGATTTGACCATCGCCGGAATCATCGACCAATGGGAAGAATGACCGACGCTGCGTTAATTAATGACTGATTTTATTACGAGAGGATATTCAAATGGCTGAAGTAACTGGTATTGCCTTAGGCATGATTGAAACACGCGGTCTGGTACCGGCTATTGAAGCCGCTGATGCCATGACTAAAGCGGCAGAGGTACGTCTGATTGGTCGCCAATTCGTTGGCGGCGGTTATGTCACTGTTCTGGTACGTGGTGAAACAGGTGCGGTTAACGCGGCTGTCCGTGCGGGTGCTGACGCTTGTGAGCGTGTTGGCGACGGTCTGGTGGCAGCCCACATTATCGCGCGTGTCCACTCTGAAGTGGAAGGCATCCTGCCTAAAGCAGGCGAAACCCCTGACAACGCTGTTATCGGCTAAGTTATTTTGATTGATCGTTAATCGTTTTTAAGGAGAATAAACATGGCACAAGTAACTGGTGTTGCGTTAGGTATGATTGAAACACGCGGTCTCGTTCCTGCTATCGAAGCAGCCGATGCGATGACCAAAGCCGCTGAAGTGAAACTGATCGGTCGTCAATTCGTTGGCGGTGGTTATGTGACTGTTTTGGTACGTGGCGAAACCGGCGCGGTTAACGCTGCGGTGCGTGCCGGTGCTGATGCATGTGAGCGCGTGGGTGACGGTTTGGTAGCGGCGCACATCATCGCTCGCGTCCACTCTGAAGTGGAAAGCATTCTGCCTAAGGCATAATTAAGATCGGGGGAATTTCCCCCATCTCCCACCCTTCCCCCGCTAGGGGTGAAGGGCATTTAGAGAGGAGTTTGTCATGACCGCATCAACCCCTAGCAGCGCATGGACTATCCAGCAACGCCCAGCGGCAATGACCCGCCGTTATGACTTTGCCTCCTACGCTGAAACACGCACGTTTTTGGATCAACTTGCCGCGCTTTCCGAACGCACGGGTTTGCATCCGAATCTGAATTTCGCCCGCAATCACGTGAGCGTCAGTATCAACGCGGAAGGTGACGCATTAACGGATGCGGACTATGCCTACGCCGCTGAAGCCGATGCTTTCGCCCAACAATAATTTGGTTTAACCACGAGGTTTGGCAGATGCCTACAGCAAAATCCAGCAAACCCAAAGCGGTGAAACCTGCCGCAGCCGCCCCAGTGGAGCTTGAAGCACCCGAAGCAGCGGTAGTACCAGAAGATAGCGTTCCAGCCGTTGCTGATATACCGCAACCGCCGCCAGCACCCACAGTGCCACCAGCCGCGCCAGCCGCAGCCGACGACCTGAACCAACCGGGTTTCCCGCTGCACCCTGAGCGCGTTTGGCCTGATTAACCTGCGAGAAGATAGCATGACCTCCAGAATAACCACTTCCGCTTCGATGCAGTCACGCGCCCCGCGTGGTGCTGTCACCGGGGCTTATGTTGGCAACACCACCCCGCCGCCGGTGGATGTGGATGCCCTGTTCAAACGTTGGGATGCGGCCTTGCATACCCGTAATGTCGATGCAGTGGTTGCTTGTTACAGCCATGATGCGGTGTTGTTGCCGACGGTTGCTGATGAGCCTCACGTTGGGCATGGCTCTATTGCTGAGTATTTCAAGCATTTTCTCGCCGGTTCACCACGCGGAACCGTGACCGAACGCCATGTGCAAGTCGGCTGGGATATGGCGGTGGATATGGGTACGTATTCCTTTGTGTTCGCTGACGGGCGCAACGTGACCGCACGTTATACCTTTGTGTACCGTCCGCGTGCCGGAGAATGGCTTATTACCCACCACCATTCCTCCGTTCTACCAGAACAATTCTGCAAGCTCTGACTTATTCCCTCCACCCCTTGCGGGGGGAGGGTTAGGGAGGGGGGTAATTTGACCAAGGAGTACTTCGATGGCGTTACAACTCAGCGATTATCAGGACATCATTGATGATTTGGGTGATACCACCAAAGAAGTGCTGGAAGCCAATTGGCAAGAAGCTGCACGGGTGTTTTCCCCGCGTGGGCTGGATAGCTATTTGCGTGGTGCGGCTGGGCTGAAATCGCTGGGGCGTGGTACGGATTTGGTCGAATCTTTCTTGGAAGCGGCTCCGCTGGTGGCCAGAGAAGTCGGCGAACAAGCCGTTTCTGAACTGTTATCCACCTCCATCCAGATGTTCTCCAAAACCAGTGCGTCGGTGCTGGTGCTGCTGTTTTCCACCGCGCCCACCGCAGCAGCACGGATGGGTGAACTCGAACTGTTCAAAGGCTATTTGAGCCTGTTGAACCATCTGTTGGCGCAAGCTCCACGTGCGTTGCGTCCCATGCTGGAAAAGCTCGATGTGTTATTGGCACATTTGACGCTAGGCGGGTTGCGACGTTGGGCGATGTGGGGTGTTTCCGCTTACCGCAACGATTTTAGCGGGCAAGCCGAGTATTTCGGGTTGCAAAACGACGCGGCCATGAACGTGCTGAAGAAAGAACAGCGCGGGGTGTTGTTCGTCGATGTGCAACGTCGCTTGATCATGTATTTACGCGCCTTGTGGGGACGTGACTTTTTCTTGCGCCCGACCTCCGGTGACTTTGAAACCCGCGAAGGCTACCGCCCGTATATTGAAGCCAGTTTTATCCACCTGCCGGATGCGTTTGACGATTTCACCCTGCCCAATGGCGAAAAAGCCAACGGCATGGATGTGTACCGCGCTGCCGCTGCCCACACTGCCGCGCATGTTGTGTATTCGCGCTACTATGACGATGCCCAAGGCTTGACCCCGTTGCAACAAGCAATGGTTGGGATTGTGGAAGACGCACGGGTGGAAACCCTGGCGGTGAAGGATTTCCCCGGTTTGCTGACCTTGTGGAAAAACCTGTTACCGGCGGATTCGCAAGACAACAGCACCGCGAGTGTGTTAGGTCGCATGGCGCGTGCCTTGCTGGACAAAGATTACCGTGATTCCCACCCGTTGGTGGAAGCCGTAACCAGTTTGTTTGCGCAAAACGCCGCACGTTTAAACGACCAAACCTTGGCATTGGACATTGGTTTGCAACTGGCGGAACAGGCCAAAGCCTTGGATTTCCAATACAACCCGCGTCAGGATCAACCCATCACCCCCTACCGCGACGATAACCGTTACCTGTGGCAATCGCCCGATGACCCTGAAAATACCGTGCTATTGCCAGGACAAACCCAGCAAGTGCGCAAATACGTCAGTGTCATGGAAATGGTCATGGGACTCGATGTGGAATACGCAGGTGATGACGCGCAGGAAATCTGGGTGTTGGAAACCGAATTCTTCCACGACGACGGCACGACCCTCAATGAAAAAGAGGGCAAAGAGCCGGTTGCGTCCCCCGTGCATTACCCCGAATGGGATTACCAAACCCAACTGGAACGCCCTAACTGGGTGACAGTGTTGGAAAAACGTCCCAAACGTGGTGATACCGATCTGATTGAGCAGGCGGTGGAGAAAAACAAGCCGATTATCCAACGCCTGAAACGCCTGATTGAAGCCGCGCAGCCGCAAGGTGTAATCCGCCAGCGCAATGTCGAAGACGGCGACACCATCGACCTGAACCTAGCGGTGCAAGCGATGGTGGACATCCGCATGGGCAAGCAACCCAACCCGCGCATCAATATCCGCACCAGCTTGCAAATCCGTGATTTGTCGGTGTTATTGCTGATTGATTTGTCGGAATCCACCAACGACCAAGCCCGTGGTGCGGCTGAAGGCGTGAAAGTAATTGACCTAGCTCGCGAAGCCACCGCATTACTGGGAGAGGCCTTGCACAAAATCGGCGACCCGTTTGCGATTCACGGCTTTGATTCCAACGGGCGGCACGACGTGGAATATTACCGCTTCAAGGACTTTGACGCGCCTTACAACGACACCGTGAAAGGGCGGCTAGCAGCGATGGGTGGCAAACTTTCCACCCGTATGGGCGCGGCGTTGCGTCACGCGGGGTATTTGCTGTCACAACGTCCTAGTCAGAAAAAGCTGGTGCTGTTGCTGACCGATGGTGAACCCGCCGACAACGACGTGCGTGATCCGCAATACTTGCGCCAAGACACCAAAAAAGCGGTGGAGGAATTGGCGCGAAGTGGTATCCGCACGTTTTGCATGACGCTTGACCCACAAGCGGATCAATACGTGGAGCGTATTTTCGGGGCAAAGCATTATCTGGTGCTGGACAATATCACGCGCTTGCCGGAGAAGTTGCCTGCGTTGTATTTGGGGATGACGAAATAGCACCGCCCAATCGGCATGATACCTAATCCAGAAAGGCTGGCATCTTCAAGGATTTTTTCGCTGGAATTCTCGTCCTAATGCTGGTTGAATCATTGTCTTGGTGCAGCCCACTGTTTTTTGGTAATGTCGATGCTTTAACATTTTTATCATTACTGGAAATCTCTCATGTACAACGTCCATCAGCACGTGCAAGCCAGCCTCGGTCACTTCCGCATGGAAGACTACTGGTTCCGTTACAGCAGTTTTGTACCGCGTCTGTATAACTGGTGCCTTGAGTTAGGCTTTGAACCGGGTAAAATCATGCCGTCACGCGCGTTTTGTTCGGATGAAAGCCAAGGCTACCCGATTATTTTACTGGCAAAACACTTCGGCACGTTCCCTTTTAATCACGGGCAAGTGGGCGGCATTATGGCGTGTGACCGTCATGGTCCGCACGCGCATCATGGCAAGGATTTGGTGATTGTCCATGCCAGCCATGTTGGTTATGACCCAGAAGCTTGTACGTTTGGCACGTACCGGCGCATCCAGTCGGCTAACCACTGTTGTTCCAGCAACTGCGGCAAAATCCACGCCACGATTGACGGGTATCAGCGTGAGTATGAGTTCGCCTGTCGTAATATTTGTATTGACATGCGACCCGACCATTGCCGGATTACGTTGGATAACCAGTATCTATCGCGCAGCCGCGAACGCAGCCTGATATTGCACCTAGAAAAAATTGTAGAACACAACCTTGATGGTGAAATGATTCCACTGTCGATCCAGAGCACGTCGCGTACCTTTATGGCAACGCAAGCCTTCTGCCAACACATGAGCTGGTTTTTCAAGGCTGGGGAGCGTCAACCCATTGGTGATGCCTTACTGCCGGAATATTTTACCTTCCACACCAGTTTGGGCGAAGACGTGGACGGTAGCCACCAACTCGAACAAAACCTGATTGGAGCAATGCCGTGGATTGTGACCTCGGCTGAACCGATGTTGACCGCCGCACAAGCCAATACGCAGGCGGAATTTGACCGCGCTTACCGCAGTATTTCGCAGGACAAAAACTATATCGGGCGTAATCTGGTGTACATCGCGGGGTTGCATGTGGATGTTTCACCTTCGCCGGAACAGACCTTTGTGTTGACCAAATTCATCCCTTGGGCGGCGTATGTGCAATTAGCCAATGGGGAACGTTACCTGTTGGAACAAGATGCGCTGTTTGCAAAGCTCAATGCATGCGGCTCGGAAAATCCCCAGCAACTCGCGCTGGATGCGGCGATTCAGATGATGGAGGATGAAGACGAGATTTACCTGCATTTGCCGTATTAGCGTGGTGTGTACCTGCCACTGAATCTCGCTAACTAATCTGCATGTTGTTGTGGCCGCCCGTGATTACCGCGAGTTTGACATTGTTGGCGGGCTTGCTCGCGTCCGCACCGTTTAGTCCGTTAAAGTGGGCGCAATTGATCACCGCCGGGGAGTACAAATAATGCTGCAACCCGTACTGCTGGAGTTACCGTTTTTATTGCTGTTGGCGCCCTTGTTACCGTTGTGCTTGGCGTTGGTGTTGATCGGTGTGCCGTTGACCAGTGGGGCATTGGCAAAAGGCAGTGTGAAAGCAGCATTGCCCAACGATTGGCAGGATTTGGCGCTGGGGTTGTGGCTGAGTAGCTTGGCAACCACGTTGCTAATGGGGCGGTTTGTGTGGAGTTTGTGGCGTTATCGCCGTCAGCATGGGGGAGCTTCTCGTCACTCTAGCGTTTCCCCCGGTCTGACGCAATGGTTGGGTTGGGCTATTTTGGTGGAATGGGTGTTGTGGTGGCCGTTTTTGTTTGTGCTACCAGCGTTTAAATGGTGGGATGTATTGCCGATTTTGCTGGGTGTGGGGATGGTGGTGGTGGCGTTATTGCCGCGTATTCCAGCGGGGGATTTGCCGGTATTGGTGGCGCATGGTGGCTACCGTGGGTGGTGTTGGGTGCGGGGATGGCGGCGCATGTAGTGCGTTTACTCTGGAGGTTGTGGAAACCTAGCGTTTAGGGCGATATGCTACGAGCTGTTACCCATTAAAATCATAAGCTCTGTTAGGGAACTGCATGAATTGTTATTCCGATACACACACCGCCGCGTTATTGGCGGTGCATGATTTGCCCGATGATCCGCAGGTCTTGCGGGAATGGTTAGGGCAAACCCGTCAGGCACTTAAGCGTAGCGAAGAACGTTACCAGATGCTGATGTCGTCTATGAGTGATCTGCTTTTCCTGATAGATGCCGAAGATTGCTTATTGGATGTCCAGTGCCGTTCTCCCCAGCTTTTGCCCGCCCCGCCTGAAACATTTCTCGGCAAACCCATTACAGCGGTGCTGCCGTCGAATACCAGTGAGCCTTATCTGGAATGCGCTGACCATGTGCGGCGCACTGGTGAGAACCGTCGTTACGAATATTCGCTGCTGTTGCAGGGGGAAACCCGTTGGTTCATGGCATCGCTTAACCGTCATGAAGAGGGCGGCAAGTTGGTGGTTGATGTACGCGACATTACCCAGCGTAAACAGGATGAAGCGGAAGCCCGTGAACAAACCCGTTTATTCAATTTGATTACCGAAAATATGCACGACTACATCGGTATTCTCAATCTGGACATGAGTGTGTTGTATGCCACACCCTCGCTGTATCAGCGCACGGGGTATAGTGCAGAGGAATTTCGTTGCCTGCCTTTTGATCAGTTGATGACCCCTGATTCCTTGGCTCGCTTCCAGCAATTGGTGGCAGAAAATTTAACCCCAGAGAAATTAGCTGACCCGCAGTGTGAGATTGCCTTCGATGTGAATCTTGATGTGATTCGCAAGGACGGTTCGCATTATTGGTGTAATAGCAGTTACCGACTGATTCGGGATGCGCAAGGGCGACCCGAATATATCCTCGAAACGGGGCGTGATGTTACCGAACGTAAGCACGCCGAGGATTTGTTGTTACGCAAGGATGCTTTGTTTGAGGCGGTAGCATTGGCAATGCAGGCATTGTTATTTGAACCCTGTATCAATGAAGCCATGCAGCAAGCCTTGGCTGCGGTGGGGAATGCTACCCAGCAGGATCGGGTGTATTTATTTGAACAC
>CAYQTB010000026.1:0-27538 GCA_964420315.1 uncultured Thiothrix sp.
CGCGCTATCCTCCCCGCCCTGAAGGGCGAGGTTTGCCGCGCAACCTGATCAACCTCTCCGAACGCTTCCCCAGCATCTCCCCCAACGCCATCCGCGACGTTGCCGCCACCAGTGCCCTGTTCAATTTGCGCGGCGCAAACAATACGTTTTCCACAAACTCGTGATTGCTAAACACAATATCCTCCGCTGTTGGTGCGTAAGCGCTGCCGCGACTAATACGCGCCACCCGCCCCAAATTCACCCCACGCCCATCATCCAAAATCAACAGATGCGGGCAAAGCTGCCGATACGGGTCAGGTCGGGGAAAATCCACAATCGCCAGCAACACCAAAGGCTTACCCGGAAAATGCACGCCCGCATTGATTTCAGTCGAATGGATTTCCACCACATACAACGGTTGCCCAATCAGACCCCGTAATTGCTCCACTTGTTGGTGGTAAGCCGTTGACGGCCATAACGCTTCATCATCGTTCATTGTCTTGCCGATATAATGTTCAATTTACAGAAAGCCTAGCATGTTAGGCTATACTATTTATACCCTATCAATACGCTAGGAAACGCCGAGATTTATGACACAGGATACACGTCTTGAGCAATTAACTCAGTGGGTCAACAGCCTGCCTAACTGGGAGCACGCCGTCTTGGAACCTGCTTCGGCAGATGCCAGTTTCCGGCGTTATTTTCGCGCCCGTGGCACTGACGGCACTGCCATTTGCATGGATGCCCCACCCGACAAAGAAGACATGCGCCCATTTGTGGAAGTCACCCACCTGCTGGCGGCAACCGGCGTCCATGCCCCGCAATTGTTAGCGCAAAACTTGCTGGATGGTTTTCTGCTATTGGAAGATTTAGGCAATACCAGCTACCTCAGCCAATTAACGCCCGCAACGGTGAAAGACCTGTATGCCGATGCCCTGCAAGCCCTGTTGCAACTCCAACAAGCCGACTGTGACCACTTACCCGCTTACAACGAGCGCACCCTGCGCCGCGAAATGGAGCTAATGCCAGAGTGGTTTCTAAAAACCCACCTCGGCTTTACCGAGGCAGAAATTCCGCACGAACTGATTCAACAAACCTTTGAAGACCTGATCGAATCGGCTATCGGGCAACCCGTGGCATTCGTACACCGCGATTACCACAGCCGCAACCTGATGGTCACGCCTGACAACAACCCTGGCATTATTGATTACCAAGACGCGGTGCTAGGGCCTGCCACTTACGATTTGGTGTCGCTACTGCGCGATTGCTACATTGTCTGGCCACAGTCGCAAGTCGAATGGTGGGTCGATTGTTACCGCAAGGAAGCGATTGCCAGCGGCATCTTACCGCCAGTAGACCAGCAAACCTACCAACAATGGTTTGACCTCATGGGGCTGCAACGCCACCTCAAAGTGCTGGGGATTTTTGCTCGTCTCAATCACCGTGACGGCAAACCGGGCTATCTCGATGACTTGCCCTTGGTGCTAAGTTACGTGCTGGAAATCGGCTCACGTTACCCCGAAACCAGCGAGCTAATCGAATGGATGCGGCGGGCAGGCATTCCCGAACGCATCGGCACTGTCCACATTCCCGACTAATGATAGCCATACAAGCATGAAAGCCATGATTCTCGCCGCAGGGCACGGCACACGGATGCGCCCCCTGACCGACCACACCCCCAAACCCTTGCTACCCGCAGGCGGCAAACCTTTAATCGTGTGGCATATCGAAAAACTCGCCCATGCAGGTTTTCGCGACATTGTGATCAATCTGGCATGGCTGGGCTGGAAGATACCTGAAGCCTTGGGCAACGGTTCACGCTGGAACGTCAAGCTGCACTATTCCGACGAGCAGCAAGAGGGTGCACTGGAAACAGCGGGTGGCATTGTCAAAGCCCTGCCTTTGCTGGGCAACGCACCGTTTTTGGTAGTGAATGGTGACGTATGGTGTGATTACCCGTATCTGCCTTTCCATTTAGCGGAACACGACCTAGGGCATTTGGTGCTGGTTGCCAATCCGGCACACCATCCGCAAGGCGATTTCAGCTTGCATCAAGGGCGGGTGAGCAGCAGTGGCGAACCGCGTTACACCTTCAGTGGTATTGGTTATTACCGCCCCGAACTGTTCACTGGATTACCACAAGGCAAGCACCCGCTTGCCCCCTTGCTACGCCAAGCGATGCAGTCAAATCAAGTCAGTGGGGAATATTTCGCGGGCGACTGGCACGACATCGGCACGCCTGAACGGCTAGCGGAATTAGACCAAAATTTATCCAGCAACGCGGTTTCTAATTTGCACCAAGGCGAATAATGCCCACAGCACGAATTTGACCAGAAACCGGGTCAAGTCCACTTGCTAAAACTGCGCTGTTGCAGCAGCAACTCCCCCGCCTGATTGAAAATAAACACGGAAAATCCCCGATGTAACGGGGTTTCCAGTGTATGCACTTGGCTTTTCGGCAGCGTTCCTAACACGGCGTTGTGCTGATCGACGAGTACGACCTGCTCTTCCATCAACGTATCAGGTGGGGTGAACGTATTCACGCGGGTCATCACGGTAGCCGCCTTCCACACCTTTAACAACGACCGCCACGGCATCGTGAGCGTGCAAGCTTTCCATGTGATTGACGCGCAACCAGAAATCGCGCACCGAAATATCATCATTCAGAGCATTTTTCAGACGACGCGCCGCGTCTTCGCAGAACATCAGATTCGCCGCATTCAAACGCGCAAACTCTTGCTCATCTTCGCGCTTTACTGTGGCTTGCACCGGGGTTTTCAGTGCCGCTTCCACACGGTCAATCAGGCTGGTAATGGGCAGTGTACGCACTTTTTCCGCCAGTTTTACCCGTACTTGCGCAATGCTGCGCTGGCTGTGCGGGGTCGCCCGAATGCCGTTGGTGGTTCCTAACCAATCGAAAACGGTGTTCGCATCCACGACGGCAGCATCGCCGAACGTTTCGCGGAAACCTTCCTGAATCAATTGCCGTGCTAACGCCGCCGAACACGGGCAGGTGGAAGAATAAGGCACTTCCACGCTGACTTCGGTGTCGATCTGCCCATGACGCAACGTGGCAGCCACTGTTACGGGATAATTTTTCCAACCACTGTTATGACTCAATAGGGAATGACGGCGCTCGAAATAATCAAACCGGCATTCCAAGTAAGCGGCATCGCTCAAACCACCGTGGGTATCGACGAATTGCGAAATGGTGGCACGCAAGACTTCGGGGGTTAGATCATTCATGCCAAGGAGTGTGTCTAGCGCCACGTATAAGCGCGACATGTGAATACCCTTGCTGTTAGGATCCATCAAGTTAACGTAAGCCTGAACCCGCGCCAGCGTTTGCACCCGCTCACCGTTGGGGCTGCGCAAAAAAACCGGCAGCTCAATCTGGCTCATCCCCACCCAGTTGAGCGTTCCTTTAGCACCTGCGAGGGGTTGCTTGGCAACATCCGGCATAGCGGCAACCGCACAGGGCAATTCCTGGCAGGCATTTGTAGACATCATGTGAATTCCTCTTGGTCACGGCTTGGCTCTGTGGCTAACACAGTAGCAAAATGACCAGCACTATGACAATTTACCTAGAGCAGGCATTGATTAAAGGGCTTTACGCTGCACATGGAAATACCCCAGCAAGGAGTGGTAGACCGGCCAGATAACAATATTACTAAGCAATGAAGCCCAATACAGCCAACTGAGATTACTGCCTCTGCCAGTCACCTGTAATATCCACAGATCCACCAACGTATAGACACCGAGAATCGCAAATAATAGCGCCAACTGCTGCATAAAAGCTTCGGGCGTCATCCGCAAACTCAAACGCACCGCCAGATAAGTAACTAATACATACCCTAATGCATGTTGCCCCAATAAAGAGCCGTACAAGGTATCAACGATCAAGCCAATCGCAAACACCATCACCAGACTGATACGGTCACGAATAATCAGCGCCCAATGCACCAACGTCAATGCCACCCATTCAGGACGCCAAGCAGCAACGGACTCCCCCAAGGGAATCACCAATAACACCATCGCCAGAATCAGCGTTAGCAATACCGCACCGGGAAAACGGGGATCGTTAACGGGCATCTAACCCCCCCCTGCTGGCGATTGTATGGCGGCATCATCAGACGGCTTCTCCCATACCAAAAGCACTTCGCGTACTGCTTCGTAATCGACTGAGGGCATTGCCCATACCGTCGCAAATAAATCACCCTGCTTGAATTCCACGCCTTTGGGCAACACGGTGGCAATCTCATAGCCAGCCGGAAACAAACCACCTAAGCCAGAAGAAACAAACACATCACCCTCTTTAACGGTGCTACTGGCGGGCAAATTTGTAATTTCTATCGGTCGTCCGCGCCCATGACCATTCGCCAAGCCACGTTCGCCAGTGCGTTGGTTTTGCACGGGAATGGAATGTTCGCGATCAATCAATTGCATCACACTGGCATCAAACGGAGTAACACTCACCACTTGCCCGTAGATTTTATTACCATCCAACACCACTTGGCTTTCCTTCACCCCGTCGCGACTGCCCTTATTGAGCGTCACTAAACCACGCACCGGGTCTTGGGCAACCTTGAAAATTTCAGCCATTAAAAAGGTATGGGTTTCGCGAGGTGCTGCATTCAGCATGGCACGCAAACGCTGATTTTCTGCGTGTACCTTATTAAAGTCCTGCTGCTGGGCGGAAAGCATCTGCACCTGCTGCTTCAGCGCCAAATTTTCATCCGCCAACTGACGTTGCGCGGAAAAGAAGCCACTGGAACGCTGATAAGCCCGTTGTGGGAAATCAACTCCGTATAACAGTGGATAAACCATCATGGTTGCCAGTGTGCGCACCGGCGCTAACGCCTTGGAATCACGGTTATCCACGACCATGAGTACCAGCGCAACAAGAATTAGCACCATAAACCGAAACGAAAACCCCGGTGTGGCATGATAATTGGTGTCGTTAATGGTCGCCTCCGCTGCTGCTAGTCATTCAGCTTGCTGATCAGTCGGTAGCGAGGAAGTTAACGCCTTCTTCTTCCATGATCTCCAGAATCTTGCCGCCACCACGCGCCACGCACGTCAGCGGATCATCGGCAATCACTACTGGGATTCCGGTTTCTTCCATCAATAAACGGTCTAAGTCGCGCAATAACGCCCCACCGCCCGTCAGAACGATACCACGATCGGCAACGTCAGCCGCCAATTCTGGCGGGGTTTGTTCCAAAGCGGTTTTCACTGCGCTGACAATACCAAACAGCGGTTCCTGCAACGCTTCGAGGATTTCATTGCTGGTCAGGGTGAAACTGCGGGGTACGCCTTCCGACAGGTTACGTCCCTTCACTTCGATTTCCAGCAATTCCTTGCCGGGATAAGCCGAACCGATTTCGCATTTAATCCGTTCAGCCGTCGCCTCACCGATTAACATGCCGTAATTACGGCGCACATAGCTGATGATTGCATCATCCAAGCGATCACCGCCGATACGCACGGAAGCCGAGTAAACGATACCGCGCAGTGACATAATCGCCACTTCGGACGTACCGCCACCGATGTCCAACACCATCGAGCCAATCGCCTCATCGACCGGAATACCCGCGCCAATCGCTGCCGCCATCGGCTCTTCGATCAGGTAAACCTTACGCGCACCCGCCCCCAATGCGGAATCTTTAATCGCACGGCGTTCCACTTGGGTGGCACCACACGGCACACAAATCACCACACGCGGGCTAGGGCGTAAAATACGACCGGCGTCCACTTTACGGATAAAATGCTGTAACATTTTCTCCGTGTAGGTAAAGTCGGCGATCACGCCATCTTTCATGGGACGAATCGCAGTGATATTCTCAGGGGTGCGCCCCAACATTTTCTTGGCTTCCGTTCCCACGGCTTCGATCGACTTGGGACCACCCGGACCACGGTCTTGGCGAATAGCGACAACAGAAGGTTCATCCAGCACGATGCCTTTGCCACGCATATAAATCAGGGTATTGGCGGTGCCTAGGTCGATGGAAATATCATTGGAAAATAAACCTGATAAGGCTTTGAACATAATCTAATCAATCCGGCTTAAAGCTAAATTAAAGGGAGTACTTGAACACGTCCTGCGTGACTGTCGTTTTTCCGCGAACAGGCTAATCTCTAGGTAGCCCTAAAATAATTCGCTAAATGTAACAACCACCATCACTTTGGGCAAGCCGACTTGTGTGATAAGTTCACGTTCCGGCTAAAATGGGTGCTTTTTAGCAGATTAAGCCGCATTTAGAAAGCAATTCTCGCTGTGTGAGGTTCAGAAAATTATGTCAGCAGACACATTACGACGTTTTATGCTCGAACAAGCGCATGTGCGCGGTGAATGGCTACGCCTTGACCAAACTTGGCAGGAAATTTTAGCCCGTGCCGATTACCCCGCTTTTGTGAAAACTGTTCTAGGGGAAGCCGTGACCGCCGCCGTGTTATTAGCCGCCACCATCAAACATGACGGCGCTCTTACCATGCAAATTCGTGGCGATGGTCCAATCCATTTACTGGTGATTCAAGCCACTGCACAAGGCACAGTACGCGGGTTGGCACAGTGGAACCGTGAAGCCACTAGCTCACGTTTGCCCGATCTGTTTGGCGACGCCCAATTAGCGATTACCTTAGAATCTCACCAAAACAACGAGCGCTACCAAAGCCTGATTCCCGTGGAAGGTGATTCCTTAAGTGTGGCATTGGAGGCGTATTTTGAACGTTCCGAACAATTACCGACACGCCTGTGGTTAACCTCAGATGACGAGACCGCCGCCGGTATTTTGCTGCAACGCCTGCCGCAAGCGGAACACCATGCGGATGATTGGCAACGCGCCTCGGTCTTGCTGGACACCCTAACCCGCGACGAACTGACTCAACTTGAACCAGAAGCCCTGCTCTACCGCCTGTTTCATGAAGAAGACGTGCGTTTATTTGACGCCAAAGCCATTGGCTTTCACTGCACCTGTAGCCGTGAACGGGTGGAAACCATGGTGCGCTCCCTAGGGCAGGCCGAAGCCGCCGCCATCACTGAAGCACAAGGAAAAATTGAGATCATTTGTGAGTTTTGCAATGCAAACTATACACTTGACGCCATTGATACGGGGTTATTATTCACGGCAGCCATGCCAGCGAATGCTACCCTACACTAACTGAATTTTACCTAGGGAACACTCATGCGCGTTCTGGTCGTTTACGCTCACCCCAACCCCAGCAGCTTCAATCATGCCATGCTGGATTATTGCCGACGCGGCTTGCAGGAAGGGGGACACGAAGTCCGGGTCAAAGACCTGTATGCAGAAGATTTCGACCCGGTATTACGCGCCACCGACTTGGCAGTCCTGCAAACCGGCGTTATCCCCGCCAAAATCAGCCATGAACAACAAGACCTGTTGTGGGCGGATGGCTTGGTGTTTATTTATCCACTATGGTGGTTTGACCGCCCTGCCATTTTGAAAGGCTGGTTTGACCACGTATTAACCAATGGCACGGCATTTGAATATTCGCAGGAAGGCGTGAAAGGCTTGCTGCAACACCAGCGGGCGCTGGTCTTAATCACGGCGGGCGGCACTGAAGACTATTTCCGCCAAACGGATGCCGAACACCTGATTTACCGTCCGGTCACGGATGGCACACTAGCATTCTGCGGGATTAAAGATGTGCGTCACAGCATCTATTACAATGTCCCCTCACTCAGTGCCGAGGAGCGCACGGCTATTTTGGAAAGCATTGCGACGATGGGGCGTGAATTCGCGTGTTAAATTATCGCTTAACGGGAACGTTAAACAGCACCCCACCACTGGTAGTATTGCATGGCTTACTGGGGTCGCTGGATAACTGGCAAACCTTTGCACGCGGGCAAACCACTCAGCGGGCGGTGTTAGCGATGGATTTGCGCAATCACGGCGCTTCACCGCACATTGAAGGCATGTCCTACCGGCAAATGGGGGCGGATGTGGTGGAGGTGCTGGATGCCTTGGGCATTCCACGCTGCGATCTGATGGGGCATTCAATGGGGGGTAAGGTCGCGATGACACTGGCACTGCAACACCCGGAACGGGTACGGCGCTTGCTGGTGGTGGATATTGCGCCCAAAGCCTACCCACCCCGCCATCAAGCCTTGCTGCAAGCCATGTCGACTCTGCCACTTGCTAAGCTCACCAGCCGCAAACAAGCCGATGAATGGTTAGGTAGCACCGTCAAACACCCGTTCGAGCGCGATTTCTTGCTGAAAAATCTAGGGCGACACACCGATGGCAGCTTCTTTTGGCAATGCAACCTGCCGGAAATTGCCAAACAGTACCTGAAAATATCGGGATTCCACCCACCGGAAAACGTCTTCACCCAAGCGGCACTGTTTGTACGCGGCGGGCAATCGGACTATGTACAAGACACCGACATTGACATTATCCGGCAAACGTTTCCGCAAGCGGTACTCACCACGATTGACGCAGCAGGGCATCTGCCGCATGTGCAAACACCCGCCGAGTTCAGCAATACTGTAAATGCATTTTTGGACTAGACCAGCATCCGGCGATAGGTATTCACACGGTTAGACCAACCTGCCAACCATTTCCGCTCGTTATTGGCAGGTGGGGAGTTGCGTACCCGGCGTTCCAACACCCGCATCGCAGCGTCAGCAAACTCGTGCAATGCCTGCTCACCGGGGCGGGACGGGCGCATTTCCTCCAACACCTGTAATAAGCCCCAGTTTTGACCGTTATAACCACCGCTGCGGCTCAAACCTTCGCCTTTGAAATTGGTGTAGTCGATCAGCGCATACCAACCACCCGGTGTGTTCGCCACGGCATTCAGGTTATTCACGACATGTGGGCGCAACTGAT
This sequence comes from uncultured Thiothrix sp., assembly GCA_964420315.1. Classification (GTDB taxonomy): domain Bacteria; phylum Pseudomonadota; class Gammaproteobacteria; order Thiotrichales; family Thiotrichaceae; genus Thiothrix. The sequence goes on from CAYQTB010000026.1 coordinate 8,832, forward strand.
CGGGGGTATTTGTCACCAGCTTGGGCATGGCACGGCGGGTACGATCCACGATAAACTGCACTTGCAATAAACGGGTTTGGTACAAGAAGTTTTGCAACTCCTGTACTTGTGGCGTGTGTTTAGCCTGCATCAATTCGGCTTTAGTGCGCCAAGGGGCTTCACGCGGCACCCAAGCTGGCACTTGCACCCCGCGTGATTGCATATAACTCAGCAATTCTGGGAAGGTGCTGCCAAAGCGTGCATGACGACCTGCCGGATACCAAGTGAAATGCCCGATGCCCATTGAGGCAAAATTTTCACCATCATTCCAATGCACCAAGTTGCCAATATCACCGCCGCCTTCATTTTTGAAAATCTGATCACCAATGACCCGCAACTCCACCGGGGATAATTCCGGCATCCCATTGCTCGCCGTTGGCGGTGGACGGAAAATATTTTGAGACGAATAATGTGAAGTATTTTGCGCAGCCGGATTATGCATAACAAAAGTGTTGCGTGTAGAATCGGTGGTATTGACGTGAGGTGCAACACCGGCATTGGATCCGCGCACGCTTTGAGAACTGGGGCTGCAAGCTGATAATCCCACGCTGGCAATAGCAGCCAGTGCCATAATGGCTTTTGCTTTCATCTATCAATCCCTCTTATTTTTATGTATTTTTATGGGACTATAAATTATATTTACTCATCGAGTTAAATTACCCGACGAGCGTTACAAACGGTCGTTAAACGCTGGCGTAACGGTAGGTATTGATCCGTTTTGACCAACCTGCCAACCAACGCCTCTCATTACGGGCAGGCGGCGAATTGCGAACCCGGCGCTCTAAAACGCGGTTGGCAGCATCCGCAAACAAATGCAGTGCCTGTTGCCCCGGTTGGCTGGGCTGCATGTCTTCCAGCACTTGCAACAAGCCCCAGTTCTGCCCTTTGTAACCGCCGGAAGTGTTCAAGCCTTCGCCTTTGAAATTGACGTAATCCACCAAGACATACCAACCACCGGGGGTATTCGCAATCGCATTCAGATTTTGCGCCACCCGTGCGCGTGAGTGCGGCGGGGCAGCATTCACCAGCTTCGGCATGGCACGACGGGTACGCTCCACGATATACGCCGCTTGTAACAAACGGGTTTGGTACAACAAATCTTGCAACTCACGCACTTGTCCGGTTTGCTTGGCACGCATCAACTCAGCTTTAGTCCGCCAGGGTGCGCCTTGGTAACGCGCTTGCTGCACCCATGCAGGCAATTGCACCCCGTTGGATTGCAAATGCCCCAATAAATCCGGGAACGTATTACCGAAACGTGCCGCCCGCCCAGCGGGATACCAAGTGAAATGCCCCAAGCCCATTGACGCAAAGTTTTCGCCATCATTCCAATGGACTAACTTATCAGGGTCGCCCCCACTTTCATTTTTGAAAATGTGATCCGCAATCAGCAATAACTCCTGACCGGATAAAGTCGGCATCCCGGATACCGCAGCCCCCATGGCAGGCCGATAAGAATGACCTTGCATCGCCACTTGCCTGTTCTTACCATGCTGTGGATATTGCGCTTGTTTAGTCACTGTCTGCTTTTTAGCAACTGTCGGCTTATTGTAACCAAACAGCACATCGTCACTGTCATCGTCTTTAGCCGTATGGATAGTTTGGCTGCACCCTGACGTGCCAATGGCAACCGCAAGTGCAAAAAGTGTTCCCCACGCTCGAATGCGCATGTCCTAAGCCCCTCGTATAAGCAGCATTTTGGTTTTGAATAATTGCCGCCTATTAGTAGACTAAAACAACTTTACCAATCCTTAATAATTAAAATTAATGAATAAAAAGCGCAAAAAACCCGCACAACGGCGGGTTTCTTAAAAAAACACCTACATGCTACCCAGCATTATTTGAGGAAAGTCTGCCGGTAAGAAACATACATACTGGCAAATATCCAAGGCACTACCACCAACAACCCTAATAACAGCGGAATAACACCCAAAATCAGCAACAGCAGCACTAACAACGCATACACAATCAGCGCCAATGGGTTACGCAAACACGCCTTAAAGCTCATGCTCAGCGCTTGAAACACGGGAACATTATTCAACGCCACCAGTTGCGTCGCAAACCAAAACAACATCATCACCAACAGCAACAAAATCACCCCAACGGCGATCAAGCCCGTATTGACACCGCTCAACAAGTCTTCCGGTTTACTCAGCTCACCTTGCATGAGATCCATGTTCATACCAACAAATGCGCCGCCGATAATAATCCCGAACAGAATAATGATACCCAGCGAGAGCGCCCCCAAACCTAACAAGGGCGCGAAGTTTTCTCTAAACCCTGCAAACAAATGCTCGAAGCGTAAACTATCACCCGCCGCAATAGCCCTAACCCCCATCAAAATGCCGCCCGTCAACACCGGTCCAATCAAGCTGGAAACAATATCACCCACCACAGGGACAATACCCAACACGAACTGAATTGCAAACAGCGCCAGTGTAATCAACACCCAAACGCCGAGGTTACTCTTCACCAATGCCCAACTCTCGGCAAGCCAGCTTAGACCCGCGCCCGCCGACAGTGCCCGTGGCTCGGCTAACAAAGTCAGATTACTGACCGGTACTGGCGGTGGTTTCACATCCGCCTGTGGTGGCTGATAGGGGTTATTATCGTTCATAAAGAACCGCTCCTAATTGTTATGATGAATAATCGGCTGAACACCACCCTACTCAATGACCTTGGGTACGAGGTACAAACCATTTTCCACTTCCGGCGCAACAGACTGGTATTTTTCCCGATGATCGGTTTCTGTCACCACGTCATCACGCAAGCGTTGCATCATATCCAGCGGATGCGCCATCGGCTCCACACCCGTGGTATCCACTGCGCTCAACTGATCGACTAAATCGAGGATATTACACAAGTTCTGGGTATACGCCGCCAAACGCTCATCCGGTACTGCCAGACGCGCCAAACGCGCTACTTTTTTCACTTCCGCTTCCGAAATTGCCATGCTCAGCCCTCCAGCTTCTGCTTCAGAATATCGTTCAAGGTCGCAGGGTTGGCTTTGCCTTTAGAAGCCTTCATCGCCTGCCCCACAAAGAAGCCGAACAGCTTATCCTTACCGCTGCGGTATTCCGCTACCTGCCCCGGATTATTGGCAATGATCGCATCAATCACCGCTTCAATCGCGCTGGTATCAGTGATTTGCTTCAAACCTTTCTTGTCAATGATCGCATCAGCAGACCCTTCGCCGTTCCACATCGCCGCGAATACATCCCGCGCAATTTTATTGGAAACGGTATTGTCTTGAATGCGCTGGAGCAATTCGACCAACGCCGCACTGCTCACTGGAACAGCAGCAATCTCCATCTCACTGCCTGCCAATGTCTTGCTGACTTCGCCATTCACCCAGTTTGCCGCGAGTTTCGCATCACCGCACCCTTGCGCGACTGCTTCAAAATAATCCGCCACTTCACGGCTTTGCGTCAGCAAGCTGGCGTCGTAAGCGGTCAGTGCGTATTCCGCCATGAAACGCTGCTTCTTAGCATCCGGCAATTCCGGCAGGGTAGCGCGTACTGCGTCAATATCCGCTGAGGTGATTTCCACGGGCAGCAAGTCGGGGTCGGGGAAGTAACGGTAGTCGTTAGCGTCTTCCTTGCTGCGCATCGAACGGGTTTCGTCCTTGTCGGGGTCATACAGCCGAGTTTCCTGCACCACTTTGCCGCCGGATTCGATAATGTCAATTTGGCGTTCCACTTCGTGGTTGATGGCGCGTTCAATAAATTTAAATGAGTTCAAGTTCTTGATCTCAGTACGTGTACCGAACTGTTCACCGGGGCGGCGTACCGACACATTGGCATCGCAACGGAACGAGCCCTCCTGCATATTGCCATCGCTCACGCCGAGGTAACGTACCAGTGCGTGCAGCTTTTTCATGTAAGCCACCGCTTCTTTGGCAGAACGCATGTCCGGCTCTGAAACGATTTCCAGCAACGGCGTACCGGCACGGTTCAAGTCGATTCCGGTTTGCCCTTGGAAATCTTCGTGCAGCGATTTGCCCGCATCTTCTTCCAAATGAGCGCGGGTAATGCCGATGCGTTTGGTTTCACCGTTTTCCAGTTGGATGTCCATGTGACCGTTGGCAACGATGGGCAATTCGTACTGACTAATTTGGTAGCCTTTGGGCGAATCAGGGTAGAAGTAGTTTTTACGCGCAAAAATCGAACGCGGCGCAATCTCAGCATCAATCGCCAAGCCTAAGCGGATCGCCAATTCCACCGCTTTTTTGTTGAGTACCGGCAACACACCCGGCATTCCCAAATCGACCAGATTGGCTTGCGTGTTCGGCTCTGCACCGTAAGCAGTCGATGAACCCGAAAAAATCTTTGAATTGGTGGCAAGCTGGGCGTGAATCTCCAGACCAATAACGGTTTCCCATTCCATGCGCTGTCCTCCTTACGCAAACTGGGCTGGCACTTGGGTGTGCCAGTCCGTCCATTGTTGGTACTGATGCGCAATGTTCAGCATCCGCGCTTCCTCAAAATAATTGCCGACCAATTGCATCCCGACGGGCAAACCGTCCGCCGCAAAGCCGATGGGGAAGGTCATCCCCGGCAAACCCGCTAAACTGACCGGAATGGTGTACAAGTCTTCGAGGTACATGGCGATCGGGTCGTCTTTTTTCGCACCGATACCAAAAGCAGTGGTTGGGCAAGAAGGCCCCATGATCACATCCACCTCCTTGAAGGCTGTTGCAAAATCCTGCTTGATCAACCGCCGCACCTGCTGCGCTTTCAGGTAATAGGCAGCGTAATAGCCTGCGGAAAGGGCGTAAGTACCGATCATAATACGGCGTTTCACCTCATCGCCGAAACCTTCCCAGCGGCTACGTTCATACAAATCCAGCAAGTCTTTGGGGTTCTCGCAACGGTGTCCGAAACGTACCCCGTCAAAGCGCGACAGATTCGAGGAGCATTCCGCCGGAGCCACCACGTAATACACGGGTACGGCAAGGTGGCTGTTCGGTAGGCTCACTTCCTTGATAATCGCGCCCTTTGCTTGGAATTGCTGAATCGCACGGTCAATCAATGCACCGACTTGCGCATCCAATCCTGCGGCGAAAAACTCTTTCGGCAAGCCGATCCGCAAGCCTTCTAACGAGCCGTTGAGAGTGGCGGTGTAATCCGGCACGGGTAAATCGACGCTGGTGGAATCGCGGCTATCCAAGCCCGCAATAATATTCATCGTAATCGCGCAATCTTCCGCCGAGGGCGCCATCGGCCCGCACTGGTCAAGGCTGGACGCAAACGCAATCATCCCATAGCGCGAAATCCGCCCGTAAGTCGGTTTGATCCCGGTGATATTGCAGAAGGACGCCGGTTGGCGAATAGAACCGCCCGTATCTGTCCCCAGCGTCATGGGCGCAAGCCGTGCCGCAATCGTTGCCGCCCCGCCGCCGGAACTGCCCCCCGGTACTTTGGTGGTATCCCACGGATTACACACACTCCCAAACGCCGAGGTTTCGTTAGAAGACCCCATCGCGAACTCATCCATATTATTCTTGCCGAGCAAGACACCGCCTGCGGCTTTAAGCTTTTCTGCCACATGCGCGTCATAGGGTGAGATGAAGTTTGCGAGCATATTGGAGGCGCAAGTGGTACGCACGCCCTCCGAACAGAACAAATCCTTCAGCGCATACGGCACACCTGCCATTGCCCCCGTCAGTTCACCCTTACGGATACGGTTATCAATGTCCACAGCTTGCGCTGTCGCCGACTCACGGGTGACAGTAATGTAGGCATTTAACTCAGGGTTGAAGCGTTCAATGCGATCAAGATATGCATTCGTCGCTTCCATGACAGAAAATTTGCCCGTATGCACCCCGTTGTGAATGCCCTTCAAGGACAGGGTATGGATGGAATCAGCCTGCGACATGGTTTCTCCGTTATTGCCGGGGTAATCTATTAGCGGCTTACTATAGTGTAAGCCGCTTGTTGCTGGCAACCCGCGCAACCTTGCTCAGATAGGGGCTTCACCACGCAGAATGTAATTACCGGCCGAATGGGTATTGCCTGGGTGCAGTAAAATATTACCCAACATCAAATTAATGTCATTACTAGGGCCGGTATACAGCGTCGTGCCATCCATATTGAAATCCGTCGAATAATAGCCCGGCAGTCGAAAAGCCGCATTTACCTTGGTATTCTCCGGCGCAACCAAAATAGCACCCAAAACCACACTGGTATCACTACCGTGACCGCTAGAAATGATGGTATTGCTGTTATTGGCATCGCCTGTCCACATGAGTGCCGTGCCGCTATTTTCCAAACGCGCCGTGGTCCCACCGTATACCTTGGTTGCCGATGCTGTGAAATCAATGACGGTTGATGTCAACGGCTTAAGCATTACCGGTGTTTCTGTCATCACCGCCAGATGGTTACGGTGACGCACCATGACGTAGTAAAGACCTTCGACCGCATTAAAAATGGTCAAATCGGTGGCACCGGTCGTGGCATCCACGATATCGCCATCACGCTGCAACAACGCTGCTGCTGCCGCCACCCGCTTACCAGGGTCGAAGGCATGACGCAATTCCACCAACACCCAATCCACGGGTGCATCACCACCGGTGGCGTTTAATACCGCACTGGCAGCGGTTTCTTTACCCTTATAGTCAAACGGTGATGCCATGCCTGACGAAGTCGCGTAGCCAAATGCCGTTTTTAACTCCCCATACGGCTGTAAATGCGGCATTAGCCCTAAACGGTGTAAATCCCCACGCATCATTTTCGTCGAGGCATGATAAGCCCCCTGCAACCAGACCCGCGATGCGACTGTCACGGAAGATACGTCATCGACATTCTTCACCGTCACCGTGATACGTTGGGTAGCACTCATACCGCCTGCATCTTTCACCGTCACCACAACTTGGTAAACATTGTCTTGGTTAGCGTCGTTGGGTACTTCAAAATCGGGAGCAGCAATAAACTCCAATACACCGTTGGCGGCATTGATCTTGAATAACGCGGCATCCGCTCCGCCACTGATGCTGTACGTCAGGGCATCGCCATTCGGATCAGTAGCGGTCACGACGGTAACTAATGTTTTATTTTCGTCCACACTTTGCTCGGCATCTGTCGCACCACCGTAACTGGTAATGACCGGTGGCAGGTTTTCCAAAACATCCTTAATCACGATGTTAAGGGTTTGTGACGCCTGTTGTGAGCCATCACTTGCCGTCACTGTCACCACATAAATATTGTCGTTATTGCTATCGTGCGGTTTTTCATAATCAGGGGCTGCGATAAAACTGAGTGTGCCACCACTGCTGATCTGGAATAATGCGGCATCTGCCCCTCCGCTAATACTGTAGGTAATCGCATCGCCATCGGCATCAGTGGCCGTTACAATCGTCGCCACCTTTTGATTTTCTTCCATGCTTAACGTAGTACTGGTGCCACCGCCGTCACTAATGATCTTCGGTGGGGAGTTTTCCACCGCATCCGTTACGGTGACAAAGAGCAATTGCGAGGTCTCAAACACGCCATCCGTTGCAATGACGGTTAGAATATAAATATTATCCTGATTGGCATCTTTAGGGCTTTCATAATCGGGGAGCTTAATAAAGGCTAATTTGCCGCTATTGGTATTAATCTGGAACAAACCATCATCCGCCCCTGTGGCTAAACGGTAGGTAATGGTATCGCCATCGGCATCCGTTGCCGCCACGGTCGTCACCGCCTGCTGATTTTCAGACACGCTGATGTTTGCCGTCGCACCACCACCATTGCTGGTAATGACTGGGGGCTTGCCTTCCTGCACGTTGAGAATTTGTACGCGGATCAATTGTGTATCAGTTAACTCACCATCGCTGACACGGACTTCCACTTCATAGCTATTGTCACGGTTGGCATCTTGCGGCTTTTCGTAATCGGGGGCAGCAATAAAACTCAACCTACCGGTACTTAGGGTAATTTTAAATAGCGCGGCATCCGCACCGCCCGCAATGCCAAAGGTTAAATAGTCGCCATTTGGATCAGTCGCGGTTACTTTAGTCACTGCCGTCAGATTTTCATCGAGGCTAATAGTGGCAGTCGTACCGCCACCGTTACTGGTAATTTGTGGTGCAGCATTTTCCGCCCCATCCAGCACTTGCACGGTTAAGGTTTGGGTGTCCGTTAAGCTGCCATCACTAGCCGTCACCACCACCTCATACTTATTATTTTTATCTGCATCAACGGGGAATTCATAATCGGGTAGTGAGATAAACGCTAACGCCCCCGTCACCGCATTCAGAGTAAAACGCGCTGCATCCGTACCACTCAAGCTATAGCTAATTGCGCTGCCTTCGGGGTCAGTGGCTTTCACGGTTGTGACCGCAGTTTGCCCCTCAGGAATCGAGAGCGTTGCCGTTTCATTCCCGCCATGACTGCTGATTACCGGCGGCTGATTCGCGGGCTTATCCACTGGAGACAACACCAGACTGGCGCTATCATCCTCATTCGGTTTGCTACGGCGGTTAAACGGTGTCGAATCGGGGTCTTCGTTGAACGCAAAGGTAATTTCCCCATCGACACGGTAACTGCTCGCTGTGCCTACCCGCGCACGGATTTTCAGGGTTTTGGAACCACTAGCAGCAATAGCATCCGCATTCCACACGCCGGTATTAGGGTTATAACGCCCAGCAGAATCGTCGCTCACCCACGTCAAACCGGCTGGCCATTCCAGCCCCACCTCCACCAAACTGGTCGGGATAGGCGTTGCATTCTTGAGGGTGTAGGTAATTTCCACCTCACTATTCCAAGCGGGTGCGGTGGTACTCGCGGTTGCCTGCAAGGAAAGGTCAACAGGCGTGGAATTAGTGCTGGTTAACCACTTAAAAAATGCCCCTGAATCATAAGCCGGGTCGCCAGCATCTGCTAACGCCAGCTTGACACGGTAATGTTGCCCCGGTGTCAAACCACCCAAAGATGCGGTGATAGGGCGCGTGTAACCATCCAATTGTGTGGTAGAGCTGCCACCGCCATTACCGTTATCGACAAAGTAAGCGCTATTATTCAGATTGCAAGCCGCACCATTGGCATTAGCACCGGGTTTGCCGCCGTTAACATTATTGACGGCGATTGCATCACCCGTGTCCGGCAGAAACGCCGCATTCTGCGTTCCTGACAACCCAGGACCGGAAACAAACAAACCAAAGGCATCGTTGAAACTGCTACAGACGTATTCTGGGTATTCCTCTGAGCCAAACGCGAACACGAAGTTAACCCTATCCCCCAATGGAGTGATGTCAAACTCAAGGATAGCGGGGTCGTATTTAGCATTCGGGCTGATTTTGCCAAGATCGGGATCAAGGTACTGCACCTTGGTATTGTGTGAAAACGCTGCCCCATTGTTTGGTGCTTGAATACTCCCCAGATTCCCCGTATTCAGGAAAACCCCCGTACCCACGCCCCAAACATCAGCACCGCCACTAAAAACGCCGTATTGTTGGGAGACGCCACGTGTAATGGAAAGATTGCTCACCGACAAACCGGGGCCGTCCAGCAGCTTCGTCATGTCCACGGTACTAGCATTGGCATTATAGGTAGGACTGGCCTGCGTGAATGTGCCATACGAAAGCATCAGCAGGATGCCCAATGACGTCAGTCGATTGTGCTTCATCGTTTCATAGCCCCAGCGCTCTTATCTTTATTGTTTCTTAAGCTTTTTTATCAAGCTTATCGGTAGTATCGTATCAAATAAATAAAAATAATTCTACAAAAAAATCCAATTATCCGAATGTACCGTTCATGCCTTCACGCTTGCCTTAGCTAGTCGCATAATGCTGACAACCCCAACCTACCCCATAACCATAATAAAATAAGGGTGTTTACATGTTTTCACGTCGTTTAGCGACCACCATTATCATGAGCACACTCACCGGTGCGGCTACGCCAACGTATGCAGACTCACCGATTTGGGCGTCTTGGTCACAACCACAGCCGCAACGTAGTGAGTTCGCGCCCAGCCGCGCAGGCATCTTGCAACCACGGCTGCAATTAGCGAGCTATTCTCAGCCGACTATTGCTGCCAACCCTATTCAAGCTGGGTTACAGAATCTTGCCCTCTCACTGGAAGGCAAAAGCCTCTGGGAACGCCACGCCCCATTGGGCAGTAATATCGCCACCAAAACCCTGTTGGAAACCATTGAGCAGTTACGTTATTGGCGCGGGAATTTATTCCCAGCAACACTCCGCCAGCAATTTGACCTGATCCCACTCACGAACTGGCAGGGACAACTAGGGCATTTTACCGGTTACTATACCCCCATTTTAGAAGGCAGCCGCACCCGTACCCCGCAATTCAGAGTGCCAGTATACGGTATGCCCAAGGGCAAAATGAGCCGTGTCAGCCATGCAGAAATTGCTAACGGCGCTTTAGCCAACCAAGGCTTGGAGGTGGCTTGGGTGGCAGACCCCTACAGGCTTTACGTCGCGCAGGTACAAGGTTCTGCCCAAATCCACTTTACCGATGGCAGTGTCAGCACCCTAGACTATGCCGGAAATAACGGCAAAGATTTCAGCGCCGTCTCAAGGTATCTGCAAGCCCAAGGCTACAATATCGGCAGCCTGACACACGAGAATGTTGGGCGTTGGTTGCGTGAGCACCCAGACATTATGCGTGAAGCGCTGTTAAGCAATCCGCGTTATATCTTTTTCCATGAAACCCAAGGCTTACCCCAAACGGCATCAGGAACCTCGGTCATACCTGCTCATACCGTCGCGGTAGACAGCCGCTACATCCCTCACGGTTCCGTGTTGCTCGCGGAATTACCCCGCATGAACAGTCAGGGGCAAAAGGTAAACGGCAAGGAATGGCGACTGCTGTTTGCGCAAGACCATGGTCGAGCGATCGAGGGTCAAGGGCGTTTCGACTTGTACACAGGGGTTGGCAATAGCGCAGAATCTGCCGCGTATGCGGTATCAGGAATGCACCGTGCCTTTTTATTGGTTCGTAAACCTGGCTAAATTCAAGCAGACGCCTTTGCGTGACAATAACGGAAAAATCGTGCAACATGAGTGGTGTTTATTGATGATGAGCAATAATTTCTTCACGGGTTGAACTGTGCAGGCAATTTTGACATCCAAGGCTATACTAAGCAGAATAAATTATTGATTTAGACACAGGGTTTTCACTTATGTTGGGTTATATTGACTGGATCATCATTCTGGTTGCGCTACTCGCCGCCATCGGGGCTGTATTGTTGCTATTACCGCAAACAAACAGCAAGGAAACCCAAAAGCTGCGCGTTATCCGCTTGCAAGCTGAAACCGACTGCAAAAAAGTGGCTGATGTACTGGAAATAACCCAAAACGGCGCACAAGATGCCGAACTGCTACTGAACAAACTTAAATCGCAAGTCGAGCAAACCACGCGCACCTACGAAGCCAGCCAAGCGCGAGCCGAACAAGCCGAACGGATTATTGAACGGGTCAGCACTGCCGAACAGGAAATCCGCGACATTTCCAGCCAACTTGGCGACCGTTTACAACACCTGCAAAGCTATTGGGATGAACAACTCGGCGATTCGGTGGAAAGTGTCAAACGCATCCGCGGCAAATTGCACGAAGGGCTTACCCAAGTTGATGACAGCCTGACCCGTTTGCGTGAACAAGAAAAAATGGCGCAAGGCTTTACCCGCCGTTTAATTGACCATCACCACGAACAAGCACACAACCAACAAGAAAATGCGCGCCTTTCTGCGGAAGTACACAACCGTCTGGAAGCCATGCTCAAAGAATCCAGCCACTTACTGGAACAAATGCAACGCTACCAACAGGATGCCGATACCGTATTCCTGAAATTCAATACCGAAATGGAAGGTCTGGAAACCCAAGCCAGCGAACATTTCAGCACCCTGTTCCAAACCACCGATTTGGCACGTCACGAGCTGAACTCTGGTCTGGAAGAAAGCCGCAAACACGTCGAAACCATGCGCCGCCGCGAAGAACAAAGCAACGACCTCAGCCGCCGCATTCACCAACACTTCGAGCAAATTGACCATATCCGCGTGGAGCGCATCGCCAAAACGTTGGATTTGACCGAACAAATGTCCACCGATTTGCACAAAGGCATGGAAAACGCCCGCGATTTACTCTTCTCATTGGAAGTTGCCGTGCAAAACGTCACCTCAAGCCTCGACAGCAAACAAGCTCATGCCAATACTGACGTTGCACCTGAACCAGAACGCACGGATGAGCCTACCCCACTCAAGCTAGTAACAACACCAGCAGAGGCATCAAACACCGATGACCTAGAAGTCGACGTGACTACTGAAGCAGCATCGCTTGACGCTAACGAAGTCACCAAACTGGCAGAAATTGGTAATCTGAAACCCATTAAGACTGGGGAAGACGCACCCACCCCGCACAATTTGTTAGCACTGCGGGCGTACCGCTAAATCGGCTTACCGCTTTTCCCGCAACTGCAACTCCCAAATGCGCTGGTACTGCCCACGCAGTGCCAGCAATTCAGCATGAGTCCCCTGTTCCACCACCTGCCCTTTATCCAGCACCAAAATCTGATCCGCATCCACAATCGTTGAAAGCCGGTGTGCAATCATCAACGTGGTATGCCGCCCAGCGACTTCATGCAAGGTTTGCTGAATCGCCTGCTCGGTAGCGCTATCCAACGAAGAGGTTGCTTCATCGAAAATCAAAATCGGCGGCTGTTTCAAAATTGCCCGCGCAATCGCCACCCGCTGCTTTTCCCCACCGGATAATTTCAAACCACGTTCACCGACTACTGTTTCCCAACCATCCGGCAGACTCTCGATAAACGTGCGGATGTGCGCCATCTCAGCAGCACGTTCAATCTCCGCCTGTGTCGCCTGCGGGTTGCCGTATTGCAGGTTGTAACGAATCGTATCATTAAACAGCACAGTATCTTGCGGCACAATTCCAATCGCTTGTCGCAAGCTAGCTTGCGACACTTGCGCAATATCTTGCCCATCAATCAGCACCCGCCCGCCGGTCACGTCGTAAAAACGGTAAATCAAGCGTGACAACGTCGACTTCCCCGCGCCACTATGCCCCACTACCGCGAGTTTGGTTCCGGCAGGCACGCGAAAACTCACCCCACGCAAGATTTGGCGTTCCGCCTGATAACCGAAATCAACGCGCTCAAAACGGATTTCACCTTGAGTTACCTGCAATGCGCTCGCATTTGGCACATCGCGCACTTCCTGCGGGGTTTCCAGCAAACGAAACACCATATCCATATCCGCCAGCGTGTATTTTACTTGCCGATACACAATCCCCAGTGTCCCCAGCGGCAAAAACAATTGCAGCATAAATGCATTCACCATCACCAGATCGCCAATGCTCATCGTACCGTTCACCACGCTATCCGCCGCCAAAAACATAATAATGGTGACACCAATCGCAATAATCGAAGACTGCCCGAAATTCAACAACGACATCGAGGTTTGGCTTTTTACCGCCACGTCCTCCCACTGACCTAAGGTAGCGTCGTAGTGTGCTAACTCCAGTTTTTCATTATTGAAATACTTCACGGTTTCGTAGTTGATCAAACTGTCCACCGCCTGATTGCTGGATTGCGAATCCAACCGGTTCATTTCATGGCGATGATCCATGCGCCATTCGGTGATTTTAATGGTAAAAATCACGTACACCGCCACGGTGGTAAACGTTACCAATGCAAAAGCAGGCGCGTAATTCCCCAGCAAAATCACCGCCACCAAGGTGAATTCCACCGCAATCGGAATAATGCTAAACACCATGAAATTCATTAAGGTACTGACCGAAGCCGTGCCACGTTCCAAATCGCGGCTAATCGCACCGGTTTTGCGTTCGAGGTGAAAGCGCAACGACAAATTATGCAAATGCTCCAACACCCGCACCGACATTTTGCGCATCGCGTGGTAACGCACCCGCGCAAACACTGTATCGCGCAATTCATTAAACAGCGCACTCGCCAGCCGCAACGCCCCATAGCCCAGCAACAAAATCCCCGGCAACACCAACACCTGTTCCGGCTTGCCCTGCAAACTATCCACAATATCCTTCAAAAACAGCGGTACACCCACATTCGCCACTTTCGAGGCAATCAAACACGCCAGCGCGAACAACGCCCGCCCCCGGTATTCCCACAAAAACGGCAGCACGGATTTGAGATTATGCCAATCACGGCGGTTAGCATCAGGGCGTTCAGTACGATTCGGCGGCATTAGGCATTGTTCCGGTTACACATTGGCGCGAATCATAGCGCGAAATCACGCGGCAAGTGCGGCATTTCACACAGCCTTATCGGAAAACAACTACACAATTAAATTACAAATCAATTGCTTAATCATTGGCACGCTAATTGCCTCAGTGGCGTATAAGCAACAGATTTTGAGAGGTTTCCCGATGCACCCCCTAACCCGTTTGGCTCTGCTAAGTTCATTACTGATCTTGAGTGCGACCGTGTGCGCCGAAGACACGCTGGTCGTCGACATCAAAGCGAAGAAAAAAATCGCATCACCCAACGAAGTCCAACCATTGGCTGCCGAACGCAGCGCGGTATTACCCGCCGATGGTGGCGATTTCCTCAAGCAATTGAACGGTGTATCCGGCAGTCGCTTTGGTGGGCGCGGGCTGGAACCCATCATTCGCGGGCAATCCCAAACCCAGCTCAATGTGTTACTGGACGGCGCTTACGTACACGGAGGCTGCCCTAATCGCATGGATCCGCCCGCCAGTTGGGCAGCACTAGAAACCTATGAAAGCGTCAAAGTGGAAAAAGGCGTGCAAACCCTGCAACACGGTTCCGGCGGCAGCGGCGGCACGGTGCTCTTCGAGCGCGATACCCGCAGCATTCTCGACCCCCAAGATGGCTGGAGCGGCAAAGCCTCCGCCACCACCATGAGCAATGGCGTGAAACACGATGTCTCGACCGATGTCACCAAAGCGTTCCAGAAAGGCTATGCGCGTGTTTTCACACAGGATAGAGAAGCTGACAATTATGAAGACGGCGATGGCAACGAAGTGCGCTCTTCTTATCAGCATAAACAAGCCGGTGTTGTGCTAGGTATTACCCCAACAGCAGACCGTTTGCTCGAATACAGCTACGAAAACCACGATTTCTCTGACGCACTCTACCCCGGTGCAGGCATGGATAGCCCCGAAGAATCCGGGACTATTCAACGCCTAAAGTACCAAGACAAACGGGAAGGCAAAATCAATACCATTGAAGCGGACGTTTACACCAGCAATATCGACCATTTGATGGACAATTACAGCTTGCGCCCCCAAACCGGCATGAAAATGGCTGCCCCCACCACCTCGGATACGGTTGGCGGCAAATTGGCGCTCACCTCCAGCCTTGGCGATACCGACATCACTTACGGGCTGAACGTGCAAAACCGTGAACGCAATGCTGAAAATCAAAACATTAGTGCCGGTGGCACGGTCACAGGCTTAATGTGGCCGGAAGCCAGCACCGACCAAACCGGCATTTTCGCCGAAGCCACACGTAAATTCAGCAGCGGCGACAAACTCAAGTATGGCGTGCGGGTTGATCAAGTGGAGGCTAGCGCTGCCAAAGCCGGTGTCGTCGCAGGCGGACGCACCGCCAACCAAAATTACACCGCTGTTTACGGCTATGGCGCAACGGATAAACAAGAAACCCATGTCAGCGGTTTATTGCGTTACGACAACGCACTTAACGACACCACCACCGCGTTTGCCGGAGTCAGCCGCACGGTGCGTACCGCCGATGAAACCGAACGCTTCATCAACAGATGGGGCATGACCGCACCGAGTCGCTGGATCGGCAATCCCAATATTAATCCCGAAACACACACCCAACTCGACCTCGGCATTAGCCAGCAGCAAGGCAAGGTGCGTTGGACAGGCACCGTGTTCGCCGACCAAGTAGACGATTACATCTTGCGCGACAAAGTAACCACAGGCGCACAAACCGGCGCACAAATCTACCGCAATGTAGACGCTGAAATCCTCGGTGCCGAATTCGGTGCCGAAACCAAAGTCACCGACAAACTCCGCCTTGCTGCGGATGTGGCTTACGTCAAACGCACCAATACCACCGATAATCGCCCCATTGCCCAAACCCCACCGCTGAATGGCAAATTGCAATTGGATTACAATGGCGGCAAATGGAGTGCGGGTACACGGGTACGCTTTGCCGCAGGGCAAGACCGCATCGACACCGCCATGCTTGGTGCAACCGAAGTCGGTGCAAGCGCGGGCTATGCCACCCTTGACACTTACGGGCGTTACCGCCTCAATAAATCGACGCAAGTACGCTTTGGAGTGGATAATGTCCTCGACAAAACCTATGCCGAACACGTCAGCCGCCGCAATTTAGACCTAAGTGGCACGATTGAACGTGTCAATGAAGCCGGGCGCAGCGCATGGCTGAAACTCGAAACTGAATTTTAACCTTGAAAAGGAAACACACCGTGAAACGTTTATTACACACTACTGCCCTTGCCTTGTTAATGTCTATGACCGTCGCCTGCCAAGCAGACACTGATAAATCAGCAGCCCCCCCTCCCGGTAAAACCGCCACTGCCGCTGATAGCGTGACCGTCGAAAATCCGTTTGTACGCGCCGTACCACCGGGACAACCCAATAGCGCAGCATTCATGACATTGGTGAACGCATCCGACACCGAACACAGCGTCAAATCAGCAACCAGCCCGGTTGCCGCCACTGTGGAGCTACATACCCACACCAATAACAACGGCGTGATGGAAATGCGTCAAGTACCGCAAATTGATGTCCCCGCCAAAGGGCGCACCGAGTTAAAACCCGGTGGCTTGCACATTATGTTGATTGGCTTAACGCAAGATTTAAAAGCGGGCGAAAAAGCCGCTATTACCCTGACATTTGCAGATGGTAGCACCACCACCGTCGATGCACCGATTCAAGAAGTCACCCCACCTAAACACTAAGACTCGTATTGTTCACACCACGCTTTTCGGGAGTAGCGGCTGCGCTGCTCCCGGAATCCGCCCAAACCCGACCAACTTGCGCTTCCAATAACCTTCCAGCTTGGTGGTGGTAATCTGTAAACAGCCGAGCGATTATCAGGCAAGCGCTTGTTTTTTCAAGCGATAGTTCAGCGCATCACGGCTAATCCCCAACAAGCGAGCGGCGTGGGTCTTATTGTTTTGCGTGCGCTCCAAGGCTTGGCTCAGCAAATTGCGTTCCAACGCCTCCAGATTCACACCCGTTGCGGGGAGGTTGAAAGGCTGATGCGTCGCGAGGGTTGGCGAGTGCATTTCCTGCGGTAAATTGCTCGCCGCAATTTCACGCCCTGCCAGCAAAATACTCAAGCGTTCGCACAAATTGCGTAATTCGCGCACATTGCCTTGCCATGCATAACGCTGCAATTGTGCTTGTGCCTCCTTATTGAAGCTTGCCACCGGTAAGCTGTGTTGCGCCGCAAACCGTTGCAGGAAGTGTTGGCTGAGTAGCGTGATGTCTTCCTTACGCTCACGCAAGGCGGGCAATTCCACCGGCACGATGTTGAGGCGATAAAATAAATCTTGGCGGAATGCACCTGTTTGCGCCAGCGCATACAAATCACGGTGCGTGGCTGCCAAC
Organism: uncultured Thiothrix sp.; assembly: GCA_964420315.1. Taxonomy (GTDB): domain Bacteria; phylum Pseudomonadota; class Gammaproteobacteria; order Thiotrichales; family Thiotrichaceae; genus Thiothrix. The sequence continues at coordinate 26,429 of CAYQTB010000026.1, forward strand.
ACCCGCACGTTCACACGCTTAGCTTGGGCTTCACCTAGGGGTTGGATTTCGCCGGATTCGAGAAACCGTAACAGCTTGGCTTGCAGGTTCAAGGGCAATTCGCCAATTTCATCCAGAAACACCGTGCCACCGTCGGCGGCGCTGAGTAAACCGACATGATGGTGATCCGCCCCGGTGAATGCGCCCTTGCGATGCCCAAATAACAACGATTCCGCCAAGGTTTCCGGCAACGCGGCACAATTGACGGTGATAAATGCCTGCTGGCGACGTGGACTCATCGCGTGCATGGCGTGCGCCACCAGTTCCTTGCCAGTGCCGGATTCACCCGTGATTAATGCGCTCGCATCCGTTTGCGCGATCAAGTGCGCGGAACGCAACACAGCTTCCATCAGAGGGGAGCGGGTAAGAATGCCTTCAAACTGCATGGTAACGCCTGCCATTTTCGTCTATGTTCAACGGGTTTGGCGTAATTTAACATTATTTTGCTAGGGTTTGTCATGACTTAGCGCAGCTTTCTTGGATTAATGGAGGCGTGTGTGCATATCGGCATTGATTTAGGCGGTACAAAAATCGAAGTGCTGCTACTGGATAAGCAAGGGCAGGAAATCTTTCGCAAGCGCCTGCCTACCCCGCAAAGTCAATACGCGGCGATTTTGACCACCTTGACATCCTCCCCTCCCTAAAGGAAGGGGATTCCTACGGGAGCTAAGCGGCAAGGCTTCACCCCTTCGGTGGGTTCTTGCTTCATCGAGGGGCGTAACACCCCATCTCCACAAGCTAACAAGCGGTGTCCCCGCTCTAAAACGTTAATCGCGCCGACATGATCGGCGTGGTTTTCGTAGCCACATTCCACACAAGCAAACCGCGCTTGGGTCTGGCGGTTATCTTTTGAGACGTGACCACAACAGGGGCATTCTTGGCTGGTGTGATGCGGTGGCACGGCAAACAACATGCCGCCCTTCCATGCCATTTTGTAGTCGAGTTGCCGCCGAAACTCCCCCCAACCTTGGTCGAGGATGGCTTTGTTTAAGCCGGATTTCTGGGCTACATTCGTACCGGGATTTTCTGCCGTGCCTGCCGCTGATTGAGACATGTTGCGTACCTGCAAAT
>CAYQTB010000027.1:0-27443 GCA_964420315.1 uncultured Thiothrix sp.
ATGCACTACCCACAAGCCTACGACGTTATCGTGATCGGTGGCGGACACGCCGGAACCGAAGCCGCGCTTGCCGCCGCCCGCATGGGGCAGCGCACACTCTTGCTAACCCACAATATCGAAACCATTGGCGCGATGAGTTGTAACCCCGCCATCGGCGGTATCGGCAAGGGTCATTTAGTCAAGGAAGTTGATGCAATGGGCGGCGCAATGGCGCACGCCGCTGACCGTGGTGGTATCCAGTTCCGTATCCTCAATGCCAGTAAAGGCGCGGCAGTGCGAGCGACTCGCGCTCAAGCAGATCGCATCCGCTACAAAGCCGCGATTCGCACCATTGTCGAAAACCAGCCCAATCTTCATGCGTTCCAACAAGCGGTGGATGATTTGCTGGTAGAAGGCGATAAAGTCGTCGGGGTGCGCACCCAAATGGGCTTGAGTTTTTCCGCTCGCGCAGTAGTGCTAACGTCAGGAACATTCCTTGCAGGCAAAATCCACATTGGTTTAAGCAACCATGCGGGTGGTCGTGCCGGTGATCCGCCCTCCATTGCATTGTCGCAACGTTTACGCGAACTGCCATTCCGCGTTGATCGCCTAAAAACAGGTACGCCGCCGCGCATTGATGCCCGCAGTATCGACTTCAGCAAGCTGGAAGAACAACCCGGAGACACGCCTACGCCCGTGTTTTCGTTTCTGGGGCGTGAGAATGAACACCCGCCGCAAATTTCGTGCTACATCACCTACACCAATGCCGATACGCACGAGATTATCCGTGGAGGTTTAGACCGTTCACCGATGTATACCGGCGTGATCGAAGGCATAGGCCCGCGCTATTGCCCGTCGATTGAAGACAAAGTGGTGCGCTTTGCCGACAAAGATCGCCACCAGATTTTCATCGAACCGGAAGGGCTGGATACGCATGAAGTCTACCCCAACGGCATTTCCACCAGCCTGCCGTTTGACGTGCAATACGCCTTGGTGCGCTCAATGGTGGGGTTGGAAAACGCCCACATCACCCGCCCCGGCTACGCCATCGAATACGATTTCTTTGACCCGCGTGACCTCAAGCCCACGTTGGAAACCAAAGCGGTGCAGGGTTTGTTTTTCGCTGGGCAAATCAACGGCACAACCGGCTACGAAGAAGCCGCTGCCCAAGGCTTGCTGGCAGGTTTGAACGCGGGTTTGTATGCGCAAGAAAAAGACGGCTGGTATCCGCGCCGTGATGAGGCATACCTTGGGGTGTTGGTGGACGATTTGATCACGCTGGGTACGAAAGAGCCTTACCGCATGTTCACCAGTCGCGCCGAACACCGCCTGTTGTTGCGTGAAGACAATGCCGACCTGCGCCTGACCGAAATAGGGCATGAGCTAGGTTTGGTCGATGAATCGCGCTGGGCAGCATTTTGCATTAAGCGCGAAGCCATTGAGCAAGAACAGCAACGCCTCCGTGCCACGGTGTTGCAACCCTCGGCGGTCAGTTGGGAAGATAGCCAGCGGGTATTCGGTGATGTTTTGTCACGCGATTATAAATTGCACGATTTATTGCGCCGCCCTAATGTCACGTATGCCGCGCTGACCAGCCTGCCAGCAGTGGGTAGCGCCGTTACCGATGAAAAAGTGGCTGAGCAAGTCGAAATTCAATGCAAATACGCCGGATACATCGACCGTCAGCACGACGAAATCGACAAACAGCGTCGCCACGAAGAAACTCGCCTGCCGGATTGGTTGGATTACACCCAAGTACGCGGTCTTTCCAACGAGGTGCGCCAGAAATTGCAAAGCCAACGCCCTGCGACCGTTGGGCAGGCTGCACGCATACCCGGCATTACCCCCGCCGCGATTTCTTTATTGCTCGTGCATTTGAAAAAGGCAGGTTGAAGCATGGAGGTGGATGCGCGTGAAAAGCAATTGCTCAACCGTTACCTGCAACTATTGCAACGCTGGAACAAAGTTTACAATCTGACAGCGGTGCGTGATCCGGCGGAAATGCAGTCTTTGCATATCGCGGATAGCTTGAGTGTTGCGCCCTATTTGCGGGGTACAACTTGTCTTGATGTCGGCAGTGGGGCAGGATTGCCGGGAATTCCTCTGGCGATTATTCAGCCGCAACGCCAGTTTACCTTGCTCGATACCAATGGCAAGAAAACCCGTTTTATGCAGCAAGCAGTGCTAGAATTGGGCTTATCCAATGTGACCGTGATTCAAACCCGTGTTGAAAGCTGGCAGCCCATCGGGTGTTTTGATGCGATTATCAGCCGGGCTTTCGCTTCCCTACAGGATTTTGTGACCTTTACCGGCAAACATGCTTGTGAAAATGGTATCCTCTACGCCATGAAGGGACGCTACCCTGATAGCGAACTGGCAGAATTGCCCAGCGGCTGGCAGGTAATGGCGCAACACACCCTGCGCGTACCCGATTTGGATGCCGAACGGCATCTGTTGGAATTACAGCACGTATCAGCGAGAACCATTTCATGACGCGAGTTATCGCCATCGCCAATCAAAAAGGCGGCGTCGGCAAAACCACGACCACTGTCAATTTAGCTGCCTCTTTAGCCGCGATGAAGCGCCGTATCTTACTGGTGGACATGGACCCGCAAGGCAATGCCACCACTGGCTTAGGGTTGGAGAAGCACGGTCAGAAAACCACCTTGACGAATGTGTTGCTGGGTGAAGCGCATGTCACTGAAATTCTGCAAAAACTACCGGACACTGCGCTGCATGTGCTGCCGGGGTCGCCAGACGTGACTGTTGCTGAAGTCAAGCTGATGACCAGTGAACGCCGTGAATACCGCTTGCGTGAAGCCCTAGCTCCACTGCGCGGGGCTTACGATTATGTTCTGATTGATTGTCCGCCCTCCCTCAATATGCTCACCGTTAATGCACTGGTGGCAGCGGATGGGGTGATTATTCCCATGCAATGCGAATACTACGCGCTCGAAGGGTTAAGCGCCTTGGTCGGCACAATCGAACGTATTACCCAAACCGCTAACCCTGAGTTGCAAGTCATGGGTTTGGTACGCACCATGTACGATCCGCGTAGCAATTTGTCGCGTGACGTATCCGAGCAAATTCAGGCATTTTTCCGCAATAAAGTCTACAATACGTCTATCCCGCGCAATATTCGTTTGGCAGAAGCCCCCAGTCACGGTCTATCCGTATTAGAGTATGACAAAGGCTCACGTGGTGCATTGGCTTACCTTGCCTTGGCTGCCGAAATGCTGCGCAAAGATTCCAGCAAAGTAGCAGCGGATGGAGAACAGGCATGGTAAAAAAACCGGCTTTGGGGCGCGGTCTCGATATACTGCTGAGTTCAGTACGCGGCGACGGTGAACAGGCGGATGATACCGTTCTGAAAAAACTTCCCGTTGAACGCATTCGCCCTGGTCAGTATCAACCCCGTACTCGTATGGATCCTGATGCTCTACAAGAGCTGGCCGATTCCATCAAAGCCCAAGGCTTGGTGCAGCCGGTGGTGGTGCGCAAACTCGGCGGCGGTGAATACGAGTTGATTGCTGGTGAGCGCCGTTGGCGAGCCGCACAGTTGGCGGGTTTGCATGAAATCCCGGCGGTCGTGCGCGAAATCCCTGATCAAGCCGCTGCTGCCATGTCGCTGATTGAAAATATCCAGCGCGAAGACCTGAATGCGTTAGAAGAAGCGGGTGCGTTACGGCGTTTGATTGACGACTTTGGTCTGACTCATCAACAAACCGCCGACGCGGTAGGGCGTTCGCGGGCGACCGTCACCAATCTGCTGCGTTTGTTGGAATTACAGCCAGAAACCAAAGCCTTAGTCGATGCTGTACAGCTTGAAATGGGGCACGCCCGTGCTTTGCTGGCTCTGCAAGGTCAGCAGCAAGTCGATGTGGCGCAAAAAGTTGCCGAACGTCAGCTTTCTGTGCGCGAAACCGAGCGCCTCGTTAAAAGCCTGTTAGACACTGACCAAAAGCCAGCGGCTGAGTTTAAGCCCTCACCCGATGTCTTAAAGTTGGAACAGACTTTGGCGGATACCCTTGGCGCTAAAGTGGCGATTCGCTACAACCGTACAGGCAAGGGTAAATTGGTGATTGAATACAACAGCTTAGATGAACTTGACGGTATTCTTGGTCATATTCAGTAAATTTTATGTTCAAGGTGTTGCTGTGAAGCTGGAATCGCTGCATAATACGCGCCTTGTTTTTCGGATTGGTTTTTCGGGAGAATACCCTTGCCTAACATAGCTTCAGCTAAGAAACGTGTTCGCCAGAGCGAAGCGAACCGTATGCACAACCGTCATATGCGCACACGCTTACGTACACAAATTAAAAATGTCTTGCGTGCTATCGACGCTGGCGACCGCGAAGCTGCCCTGTCTGCTTACCAAGCGGCTGTGCCGGTGATCGATTCCATTGCTGACAAAGGTATCATTCACAAAAATAAAGCGGCACGCCATAAAAGCCGTCTGAACGCACATATTAAAGCGCTGCAAGCTTAATCATTACGATTGGTTTAGGGTGTTTTCTAAAGCCGGTACACAAAACCGGCTTTTGTGTTTGTGTGGTGTTTATGCTGAAAATTGGCTTGACGGGCGGTATCGGTTGTGGCAAATCCACCGCAGTGCGACGGTTTCGGGAACTGGGTGTTCCTGTCATCGAAGCTGATCTTGTTGCCCGTGAAGTTGTCGCCGTCGGGCAACCGGCGTTGCAAGAAATTGTTGAATGTTTTGGTTTACGCGCATTGCAAGCCGATGGTGTGCTCGATCGTGTGTGGTTGCGTCAAACCGTTTTCAGCGACCCGGTACGTTTACAGCAACTCGAATCCATTCTTCATCCGCGCATTCGCGCTGAAATCCTTGCCAAAATTGCCGCTTGTACAGACAGCGTTTATGTGATCGTTGATGTCCCCCTATTGTTTGAAAAGGGCTATACTCAACTTTTCGAGCGTATCTTGGTAATTGACTGTTTGCCAGACCAGCAGGTTTTGCGGGTCAGGCAGCGTGATGGCAGTGACGATAGTGTGATTGCGTCTATCATGCAGTCACAGATTGGGCGTGAGGCACGTTTGCAGCAAGCTCATGACATTATCAGTAATACTGCGTCAATTACTGATTTTTATGAAAAAATTGATGATTTAAATTTTAAGTACATAAAATTGTCAAATGCTTAGTTGCTTGTTCTGTTGGCTTTTTGGTATAAAGGTAATTCAATAGGGCTTGTAAGTGTTTTATGATGATTTATGCACAACCGCTGAGTGAAAACATTCGCCGAATTTCAGAGCCACGCATGATTGGTTATGAGCAGCCGTTAAACGAAAAAATCCGTTTATTTATGCGCTTGGAATTGTTAATGAGTCGATTCCAATACCATATTTCTGCTGATCCTAAACCTGAGGATACGGTAGCGGCACTGCATTTGTTGCTGGATTTGTATAACCTTTCCGCCCGCCTCGATGTCAAAAGTGAAATTCTGAAAGAAATCGACCGCATGGGGCAATCAGCACGTTTGTTGTTGCGTCGTGAAGATGCGGATGCTGCGCGTGTTGATGCGGTATTGGAAAAGCTCAACCACCACAGCGATGTGTTGTATCAGCAACGCGGGCAACTGGGGCAACATCTAAAGAGTCACACGTTTTTCAATAGTTTGCGTCAACGCTCGACCTTGCCGGGTGGTTTGAATGGTTTCGATATTCCCCTGTTTCATTATTGGCAAGAGCAAGCAATTAATGTGCGGGTTGATGATTTGCGTGAATGGATTGAGCCTTATGTGACTGCTAATGCTGCTGCCCGTGAGTTGCTGAATATCGTGCGTGATTTCGGTGAGCGTCATGCTGAAGTGGCTAAGGAAGGTTTTTACCAGTCGATGTTGGAATCACGTAAGCCGTATCAAATGATGCGGGTGGAGCTGCCTGATAGCGTTGACTATTACCCGGAAATCAGCGCGGGCAAACAGCGTTTCACGCTGCGCTTTGTGAATGCGGATATGCTGGCTGAACGTGGTAAGCAAAATCAAAAAGATGTGAATTTTACCTTAGTACTGTGTTCTTTCTGATAACAGTGCTTGGGCTATGTATGACAGCAAGCGGGCTTTTTAGCCCGCTTTGCGTTGGTGGAATGGATTGATAGAGTTTACGGTATTTGTAAGCTGTTCTTCAAAGAATACCTTGTCTGGGCTTGCTCCTGAGGGCGACTTAGGCTTTACTATCGTAATTTACCCGCATGAGCAGGATTGTGTATGCCGAAAAAACAGGCGGATGTCGGCGATGCCCCAGCCAATTTTGAAACTGCGATGCTGGCGTTAGAAACGCTGGTGCAGCGCATGGAAAGTGGCGAATTGTCTTTGGAAGATTCCCTCAAGGAGTTTGAGCGGGGCGTGCTGTTAACCCGACAATGCCAAGAAGCGCTCAAAGTCGCCGAGCAACGGGTCAAATTGCTGAGTGCAGATGGTCAGGAAAGTGACTTTCCCCAGCAAGGGGATGCCTGATGCTAAATGTGAGTAATCGTCTGCAAGCTTGGCAGGAGCGTATTGAGTCGGTGTTGGAGGATACCTTGCCACCAGCGACTACTCATCCAGCAGTATTACATGAGGCCTTGCGCTATTCGGTACTGAATAGCGGGAAGCGAGTGCGCCCGTTATTGGTGTACGCTACCGGAGAAGCCTTAGGCATTGCGCCGGAGCATTTGGACATTCCGGCAGCAGCGGTGGAGTTGATCCACGTGTATTCGCTGGTGCATGACGATTTACCGGCGATGGATAATGATGATTTACGCCGTGGTAAGCCAACTTGCCATAAAGCGTTCGATGAGCCGACGGCAATTTTGGTGGGGGATGCATTGCAGGCCTTGGCATTTCAGGTATTGGCGGCGCACCCCCGGATGGCAGCTTCACCCGTGCAACGCCTACGGATGATCGAATTATTGGGGCGGGCAGCAGGTTCGCGCGGCATGGTCGGCGGGCAGGCATTGGATCTGGCAGCCGTCGGGAAAACCCTGTCCGAGATAGCGTTGGAAAATATGCACATTCATAAAACGGGTGCCTTGATTCGTGCCAGTGTGCTGTTGGCGGCGTATAGTGTGGAGGCACTGGATGCCCAGCGTTTGCAACGACTGGATCATTTTGCGAAGTGTATTGGTTTGGCGTTCCAGGTGCAGGATGATATTTTGGATGTGGAAAGCGATACCCAGACCTTGGGTAAAACCCGTGGCGCTGATGAGGCTGCGGGTAAGCCGACATATCCTTCCATCATTGGCTTGTCTGCCTCTAAAACGAAATTACAGGATTTGTATGATGAAGCGTTGGATGCTTTGGTAGCCTTCGGTGAATCTGCGCATTTGTTGCGTGAAATTGCTGAATTCACAGTGAAGCGCCTACGATAAATACTAATAGCAAGATCAGAACCCACCACAATGCCATCTTTACGGTTTGACGATTAGGGGTTAGCCAACGTGCTTAATACGATTCATTCGCCTGACGAGTTGCGTCATTTGGAACTTGAGCAATTGCCAACAGTATGCGCTCAAGTGCGCGAGTTTTTGCTGAATTCGGTGTCGACCGGTGGAGGTCATTTTTCATCCAATTTGGGTACAGTCGAGTTGACAGTGGCTTTGCACTACGCTTTTGACACGCCAAGGGACAAGCTGGTGTGGGATGTGGGGCATCAGGCATACCCGCATAAAATCCTTACCGGACGGCGAGAGCAAATGAGCAGCATTCGCCAAAAAGATGGGTTGGCAGGTTTCCCGAAGCGCTGCGAAAGTGAATACGATACGTTTGGTGTTGGGCATTCCAGCACTTCGATCAGTGCTGCCTTAGGCATGGCGTTAGCCGCGCAACATAATGGTGAGGATTACCATTCGGTCGCGATTATCGGCGATGGTGCGTTAACGGCGGGGATGGCGTATGAGGCGATGAATCATGCAGGCGATTTAGATGCTAACCTAATCGTGGTTCTCAATGATAATGAAATGTCGATTTCACCTAACGTTGGCGCTTTGCGTAAATACCTGACCCGTTTGTTGACGGGACGGATGTATTCCACCATGCGTGAAAGTGGTAAGAAAGCCTTGTCGCACAGCAAGTCGCTGTCCAAATTGGCGAAGCTGACCGAGGAGCACATGAAAGGCATGGTATTGCCGGGTACACTGTTTGAGGAGATGGGCTTTAAATATTACGGTCCGATTGACGGGCATGATGTGGAAGAGCTGGTACGGGTACTGCAAAACCTCAAAAACATCAAAGGGCCACGTTTGTTACATGTGTTGACGCAAAAAGGCAAAGGCTACGAATTAGCTGAGGAAGACCCGTGCACGTATCATGGCGTAGTGCCTTTTAATCTGAAAACGGGGTTGGTTGCCAGTTCAAAAAAATCTACTCCCACGTATACGCAAGTGTTTGGGCAATGGTTGTGTGATATGGCTGAACAGGATGCGCGTTTGGTGGGGATTACCCCAGCGATGCGTGAAGGTTCTGGCTTGGTGGCATTTTCAGAACGTTTCCCCGCGCGTTATTTCGACGTGGGGATAGCAGAGCAACACGCAGTTACGTTAGCGGCGGGCTTGGCGTGTGAAGGTTTGAAGCCAGTGGTTGCCATTTATTCGACGTTTTTGCAGCGGGCGTATGATCAGTTGATACACGATGTGGCGATTCAGAATTTGCCGGTGGTGTTTGCGATTGATCGCGCTGGCTTGGTGGGGGCGGATGGTCCTACACATTCGGGGAATTACGATTTGTCGTTTTTGCGTTGTATCCCGAATATGGTGGTGATGGCTCCTGCTGATGAAAACGAATGCCGTCAGATGTTGTACACCGCTTTTCAGATGGACTGTCCCACCGCAGTACGCTACCCGCGTGGTAAAGGGATTGGGATTGAGCCCCAAACAGCGATGCAAGCGCTACCATTAGGCAAGGCGGTCAAGTTGCGTACCGGTTACGCGATTGCCCTCGTGCTGTTTGGTTCGCTCCTGCCTGAGGCACAGGCTGCCGCAGTCGAACTGGATGCCACGCTGGTCAATATGCGCTTTGTTAAGCCGCTGGATAAAGCGATGTTGCGGGAGTTAGCACAATCCCATGACTTGTTGGTAACGTTAGAAGACAATGCGGTGATGGGGGGGGCGGGCAGTGCGGTCAATGAATATTTGCATGAAGCAGGGTTGATGGTGGAGGTGTTGAATCTGGGATTGCCGGATAACTACATCGAGCACGCGCAACGTAAGGAGCAATTGGCAAGTTGTGGTTTAGATGTGCAAGGTATTGTGCAACGGGTCAACGCCGGTTATGGCGGACGGATTCGCAATGGCGTAACCTTGTATCCTGTGCCACAATACAACACCAATTGATGTGTCAGAAATCGACTATAATCCCCCAAAAGGTTTGGTTTCGTCTGTATTTCCCAATTCCTGAGGAGTTGTTTCATGAAGTTTATTGTTGGCTTTTTCAGCCTCGAATGGATGCGTATTTTTGATTTTATTGCGCCATTGGCTATCCGCCTGTTTCTTGCCCCGCTGTTTTGGGTATCCGGCGTTAAGCATTTGGGGCTGTTCTCCAGTTCTGATTTTGTGATTTATAACCCGTTAACTTGGGTTAATACGGAAGCTTTCCAGCAAAGTGCAGCCGCTATGAACAATACTGTCTTTTCTGGGATGGGGGCTGAGACCTTGTTGATTTTGATTGGTACGATTGAAATTGTTGCCGCTATTTTCTTGGTGTTGGGGTTTGCGGTGCGTTGGGTGGTGTTGGCGTTGATGTTCGTCGTCGTGGTGCTGGGTTTGATGTCGATGGGCGAAGCTGGGTTTCTCTCGACCATGCAGCAATTGGTCATGAGCCACGGCTACACCGATATGGCAAATAATATGACAGAAGTGTATTTGGTGTATTTCGTGCTGCTGTTGGCGCTGTTCTTCATGGGGGCTGGGCGTTGGTTCAGTCTGGACTGGTACATTTACCGCAGTTTCATGAAACGTATTGATAGCAAAGCGGCTCACCATGATCCGTTTGAGATTGATGCGACTGATGAACCCGGCATCAGTAAGTTATAATACGGCTGTGTTATTGTCGGGCAAAGAAGGCTGCCATTGGCAGCCTTCTTGCGTATGGTTTAACGGATTTCACCGCGTTCACGCATGGCTTTGACCTTTTCATCGTTGCGTTTCATGAGTTGTAACGTTAGATAAATTTTGGCGGGAACTGACAAAAATAAGCCCCCCGCAATCAAACCAGCTACCAGCGCAATGCCTTGCACACCGTACCCCGTTACAATATCGGTGAAAATAACCAGCCCAACCCCGATGGCAGCAACGCCTAAGCCCACAATAATGAGGGTGTACATGAGGCGGCTGAGCGATGTTTCATTCATGGTGGCTTACCTTGTAGGTGTTCAATGGAATGGTCTAATTATCCGCCTCCCTGAAATTCGGGGTAATTGATGCTTATCAATCTTGTGCCAGTTAACCTGTGATCTGATCAAAAAGTGTGCTTTTGCTTGAGCTTTGGTGGCTTTGTCCATATATTGAAAAATATAATATTTATTAAGATGGGCTATTACGATGAAATTCATTAAAAAAATTAATGCTATTAAGTCTGTTGTGGTTAGTAACGACCATGACGGCAAGCGGCACAGAGCAGGGTAATGACCTCAAGCTTACCTTAGTCTATGACTCGCCCTATGGGTTTGAAGAGACCTTGGAGTCTTCGCGCAACAGTATTCATGCGCATAATTTCCGCGTATTTCCTGGCCGCTATCTCGAAGAGGGTTTGGTGGATGAGTTTTCCGTGGAACGCGATTTCCGTGCGGTCTTGAATGAGCTGGAAACCGTACACGTGGCACTCGCTGACTAAATGCTGACTAAACCTCGCTTAGGCCGTTGCGCTGTAAACACGCAACTGCTGCCCCAGTTTTTGCAGCATTACGTCCCGTTGTTGCAGGGCTTTTTCTTTGTGCAGTAATTGTTGATTAAGCTGCGCGATAATGGTGTCTTTGAGATTGATCACTTTGTCGCGCTGTTCCAACTTGTGCTCCCATGCATGGTTAACCCGGTCACGTTCTTGCGTTTGATTTGCCATCGCTGTCAGGGTGTCGAGCTGCTGTAACAAGCTATTTTCTTGGGCGTGCTGTTTGTCGGTGAGTTCACTGATGGCGCTGATGTGTTGCAGCAGTAACCCTTCACGGTTGGCATGTTGTTGCTCGCGTTCGGTGAATTGTTCTTCACGGCGTTGTAGTGCCGCTTCACGTTCGTGTAGGCGTTGCTCGCGGGCTTGCAGCAACTGCTGTTGTTCCAGTATCGACTGGTCTTTGGTTTGCAGAGTTTTGTCACGTTCGCTGAGTTGCTGTGCAAACTGCTGTTGCTGGTGTTCTTGCCGCTGGATAACCTGATCTTTTTCCAGAATTAACGTGTCTTTGTGTTGCACCAGCTTGGCGTATTCGATGAGGTGTTTTTCCTTGTCGAGTAAGGTGATTTCCAACTCGGCAACCTGTTGGTGGTGGTGCTCGATGTGTTGTTGCTGGGCGAGCAGGCGTTGTTCCAGTTCGTTGAGATGGGCTTGCAGTGCTTGAATCGACCGGTCACGTTGCTGAATTTCTTTATCGCGTTCTTGAAGTTGTAAGAACTGTGCAGCAATCTGGGCATCGCGGCGTTGCAGGCTGCGCTCCCGTTCGTGAATGGTTTGGTCGCGGGCAGTAAGTTGCTGGTCTTTGGCGAGTGTTTGATGATTTTGTTCCAGTAGCAGTTGTTCGCGTGCTTGTGCAATACGGTCTTTTTCGTGCAGCAGACGGGTTTGTTCGGCTAACTGTTCATTGCGCAAACTGATTTGATCCACCTTGCGACGCACTAGGCTGTCACGTTGGTGAATTTGCTGATCTTTCTGGAAAATCAGGTCATCGCGGCGTTGTAATAGGCTGTCAACATCACGCAACCGCCGATCACGTTGCAGGATATGCTGGTCACGTTCTTGGAGCTGGCGGTCACGTTCGGAAAGGTGGCGATTGCGCTCACTTAGCAGTTGTTCTTGGGTGTAAATGCGTTGTTGGTGGTCGCGAATCCAGCGATTGAGTGCTTCGAGTTGCTGGCTGAGTTCTTGAATGCTGGTGTCGCGTTTACTGAGTTGTTTGTCGCGGTTGTCGATTTCACGGTCACGTTTGCCGATGTGGTTGTCTTTTTCTTCAAGGCGGCGATTGCGGATATGAATCTGGTCTTCACGTTCCAGAATGTACTTTTCTTTCTGGCTGGCAAGTTGCTCGATTTCACGCGAGCGCTTCTCTAATTCGCGGATAATTTGGTCGCGTTCTTGAATGACGGTCTCTTTTTGTTGGAGAGCCGCATCACGTTGGGCAAGCTGTTGGTCGCGCTCTTGAGTGCTGTGTTGAGTGCTCAGGAGCAGTTGTTCTTTTTCGGTGAGCAATCCTTCCTTACGCGCTATGTGTTGATCGCGCTCGCGCAAAGAATATTCTAGTGTTTCAATGAGTTGCTCTTTGCTGTGCAGTGCTTCATTTAGCGTCAGGAGCTTGGCTTCAGTGTGCTGCAAACGTTCGTAAGCATCACGCCAGCGGTCAATCAGCGTTTGTCGGTCACTGGCGGTGAGAAAGCGGTTGCCTTCGATTTTCTCGATAAGAGTCTGTTCTTCGCGATTCATTGTTATAATGTTCTACTTATCTGTTTATGCGCTATCATAAAGCATAGTGTGTTAAAAATAACGTGGCATGAACCAACTAAAGACAGCAACCAAACGGGTTATTAGCACTCTAAGGCAATGAGTGCTAAGATTATGTCGTAAGTAAATTGAGGAGATCACGCATGACTAACGCCATGATGCTCAAAGGGCAAACACTTCCGGTTCCCGTGGGGAATCTGGAAAGTTACATCCATGCGATCCACGCCATTCCAGTTCTGGAAGCAGGAGAAGAGCGTGAATTAGCTGAACGTCTGAAATACGCCAGTGATTTGGAAGCCGCCCGTCAGCTCATTTTGCACAACTTACGCTTTGTGGTGAAAGTGGCGCGGGGGTATAGCGGGTACGGCTTACCGTTGGGTGATTTGGTGCAGGAAGGCAACGTTGGCTTGATGAAGGCAGTGAAGCGTTTCGACCCTGATATGAATGTACGGCTGATTTCGTTTGCGGTACATTGGATTCGCGCGGAAATTCATGAGTTCATTTTGCGCAACTGGAAAATCGTCAAAGTGGCGACCACTAAGGCGCAACGCAAACTGTTCTTCAACTTGCGCAGCAGCAAAAAGCGCTTGGGTTGGTTGAATCAGGAAGAGGTGCAGTCGATGGCAGATGATTTAGGGGTGACAACTGCCGAAGTGTTGGAAATGGAAAAGCGCATGAGTGCGCATGACGTTTCATTTGACCTTAGTATTGATCAGGATGAAGAGGATTCCACCAATTTTTCCCCTAGCCAATACTTGGTGGCAGAATCGGTTGACCCGGCAGAAACCTTGGAAGCGGAAGAGTGGGATGCGTATACCCGTGGACGTTTCCAAACCGCCTTGGCTAATTTGGATGCCCGCAGCCGTGATATTTTGGCGAGCCGTTGGTTGGTTGAAGAAAAAGCAACCCTGCATGAGTTGGCAGAGAAATACGGTGTATCGGCAGAGCGGATTCGCCAGCTTGAAAATGCGGCGGTGAGTAAGTTGCGCTTAGCAGTGGTGGAAACTGCATAAAAAAAGGTCGCCAAGGCGACCTTTTTTGTAGGTTCCGATGCTTAACCGAAAAAAACGACTGACAGGAAGCTAAACCACGAAAAAGCAATCAAACCCACTACAACCAACATCGGAATGCCGAAATCCCAGCTAAACATACCTATACACCTCTAGAATACTTATGTGCATAAGAGGATAAAGGAATGCCACCCTCCTGACAAGATCAGGAGACGCCAAAACTACCGGCACACGCGGCACGCGAAGTAGCGGTGGGCGTTAATTCAGCCGAAAAAAACCACTGAAAAGAAACTGAACCAAGCGAACAGAACCATGGCAATCACAATTGTAAAGGGCAAGCCATAATCAAAACTAAACATGGTGGTCTCCTTCAAAATACCTTCAATAATCGATGTGCGCAGTCTGCCTGAAGTGATAGGGGGAAACCTTGACATGGCTCAATGATTGCAGCGGGTGATGACAACTTCATGAAAAATATTATGAATACTTGATTTATGTCAGGAATCTGCAATCATGCTGCACATGATCAGCTTGAACCAACTAATCCTGCGGACTGATGTCAGCGGGATGCCGTTGGAATGGATTCATTTCCAAACGGCAGTGAAACTTTACTATTCTGAGCAAGTGGCTTACACCTGCGGGACTCCCATTCTCACCATTCGGGGCGGTATCAACGCCATCACCGGGCAACGTAGCCGGATTATTCTGAATTCGATCATTGCCACACACGGCAGCAAACAACAATTACACGAGTATTATGTACCACCACTCAGCAACCCCTTGCTGTTTCGGCGCGATAACCATATTTGCCTGTACTGCGGGCAACATTTTCAGGAAAAAGATTTATCCCGCGACCATGTGCGCCCTTTGGTGTTAGGTGGGCCTGATCGTTGGACGAATGTTGTAAGCGCGTGTAAGTCATGTAATAGCCGTAAAGGCGGACGTACCCCAGAGCAGGCGCACATGCCCTTGTTGGCTGTGCCATTCCAACCCACGTATGCAGAATATATTTTTTTACAGGGGCGTAATATTCTCGCGGATCAGATGGAATTTTTGAGTGCGCATTTCCCCCGAACCAGCAAATTGCGTGAGCGCGGGCAATTGAGTGGATTTTAGTTGAGCTGCCACGCGGATTTTTGCCTATAGTCATAGCGTGTTCATCAAGGAATTGCTCCATGCCTGAGTCAAGTTCGTTCTGGAGTTGGTTGTTGTCGTTGTTCCGGTCGCGTCGTCCGACTCCCGTTGTACCGGCAAGCCCGCCACCGGTTACTCCGCCTCCTAGTGCTACGTTACCGCCACTTACTACCGAACCGGAACGAACGGCTATTGTGGCAGAATTACAGGATGCTCCTGCCTTGCCGCCTCCGCCGCCACGGCGACCTCCCGTATCAGCCCCCTTAGAGAATACGCAGCCATTACCGGATATTGATGTGGGGATATTGGAACAGGTGTTGCCACAGGAAGGACCTAAGTTAGGTTTTCGGCTGTTGTGGAATAACCATCCAACCGTTGAGACGGGGGAAACCTTTCCTTGCCGCGATGCTGAGGGCAATCCTCACTTTGGGAATCAGTGCGCCATTTTGATGGGAACGTGTTTATTGCGTAGTAATTTATTGCAAGGCTATGACAAAACCACCTGTTGGTATCGCGGGCATAAAGGTCACACATTACGAGCACGTGAGGTGGCAGATTGGATGCGGCGTAACCCTGAGCGTTTTGGCGCGGTGGAGATTCGACGCAATGTCTCATGGGGAGCATTCAAGGGGCGCACGGGTTTTGTGTGTTTTCACAATTTTTGGGGGGAGGGTAATCAAGGTGATCATATTGATTTGTGGGATGGCACAGGTATTCTGATGCGTGAAAAAAGCCCAGATTGGGAAGGTCCCGCTCTAGCAGATGGTTCCTTGGACTATTTTCAGCGTTCGGAGGAAGTATGGTTTTGGCCCGTCCATTAATCTGTGCGGTGGTCAGCGTGTTGCTGTTGACAGCTTGCGAACCTGAGCGGCAGCCTGATACGCAAGCGTTGGTGTTGCCTGAGCGTTTTGCTACCCCGCACGTGACGGATCAGGCGCAAGCCGCAGGTTTGGCGCTGGTGTTGAGTGATAATGGCGGTGGGTGTCAGTTACAGGTGGGAAAAACGGCATCGCCTGTTTGGCTTAAGCCGATGGCACCGTGTTATTTCATGAAGTCACCGGGAGCGGTACAAGCGCACGTTTACCAGCATGATAAAACGACTGCGGTAGTGGCGGTGGTGGGGACAGCCGTCAAAGGTAATCGTTGTGGGCGGGAGGTGCAGGGTTTGATCATCAAGGGCGGGGAAGTAACACCTTCTGCTTATGTAGTGCAGGGCAGCGTCCGCTGCGCGGATCAAGGTTTGCAAAATTTCCAGTATGAGTTATTTGCAAAATAAAGAAGCTAACACAGCGTGTGTTAATCACCTTCCACAATAAAACTTGCGCCAAAGTTAGTGGGATAACGGCTACGGAGTTTGGCCTGCAAGGTTTCGGCTTGTTTGCGTGAAGGGAATGCGCCGACCCGTAATTTGAACATTAGTCCACGCGGTGTGTTTAAGCTGACCAGATAAGCATCATAACCGTCTTGGGCAAGGGCATCGCGCCAACCGTACAATTGTCTGGAATCATAACCCGCCGCTACCTGTACGGCGTAGCGATTGGTGGTATAGCGTGTGTCTTCGCGTTCGCGAATGACGGGGGTTGGCTTGCGTTGTTGCGCTTGAATGTAGTTGTTATTGGGTTCCCATACGTTGTCGTTGCGGGGATTGTTATTACTGCTGCCAAGATTCCACTCTGAAAGGTTAGGGCGATAATTAACAAAGGGTAGTTTTCCTGCTTTATACAAAACCACAAGGCCGACCACAACCACTACCAATAACAGGGAGTGAATCATTTTAAAGACAAAGCCGCGCTGTTGACGGAAGGAACTCGATGACACGCTACTGGAATGCTTCACTCCAACCTCTTTTGACCTACTGCCGCCCTATGACTATAGCCCAAAAGACAGGGATAAGGGAGGTTGAGTTGCGTTAAAATTCACGGTTTCGGTCATGAGTGGATTGGCGATGACTTCCGACACTTGGAATGCTGATTTCGATACCTTACATCCATGCTTTGTTGGATGAAAGCGGGGTGATCATTGTTGCCAGTCGGCGCGAGTGCTTGCAATACGTGATGGATTTCGCGTGGGAAACCTTGTTTTGGCAGGAACGGGCTGGGTGGGGGCAGGAAATGGCGTGTTTTATGATTGGTCATGCAACGCTGGAAAAAATGCTGACGCCGTATGTGGGGGTGACTGCCCATGCGCTCTTGGTGGAAGTGACGCCAGCGTTTTTCCACATGCCGCTGGCACAACAGCACGCTTATCTGGATCAGGTGGTATCCGGGCAATTGCAACAAGGTAGCTTGGCTTCCACCGCTTGTATGAATCCGTTTCCGCTGTTGGGTGTCCCCGGTTGGTGGGACAATAGGACACCAGACTTTTATCGAAATACGGGCTATTTCCGTGAAAAAAACCGCGAGCGTGTGGTGCAAATCATTGCCGCATAATTTTCCGACCGTTTGGGGGGAAACTGCTTGCATGTTTCCTCCGCATCCCTAGAATAGGGGCACATTATAATAATATAGAAATACCATTATGCAGGTTGCGACATCTCATGCTCCAGCCGCACTGTTTGGCGAACGGCTGGTCAAACTAGGCAAACTAAAACCCTCTGATTTGGAACGTGCATTGCGGGCGCAGGCGGAAATTCGTCAGCCCTTGGGCAGTGTATTAGTCCGCTTAGGAATGCTCACCGAACAAGAAGTCGCGTTCGTGTTGTCGCGCCATTTGAACGTGCGCATGGCGTTGAGTAAAGATTACCCTTCTTTGCCCGTGGAAAACTCCGGTATTGCCATCAATTACATGCGTAATGCTGAAATTGTTCCCTTGCAGGTGGGTGAAGCGCATTTGGTAGTGGCAATGTCTAACCCGCAGGACGAACTTACCCGTCAGGCGATTTGCATGGCAAGCGGCAAATTAGTCGAACCGTTGTTGGGGCTACCTACGGAAATTCGTGCCAATATCGAGCGTTTGTATGGCACGGAAGCCAGCAAAACAGGAACGGATGGGGGTGGTGGCGACGAATTTGAGATTACTAGCCAAGATCACCATTTGGATGATATTGAGCACCTGAAAGACATGGCGAGTGAAGCACCTGTCATTCGCTTAGTGAACCAGATTATGACCAATGCGATGAGCCAACGCGCGTCAGATATCCACATTGAGCCGTTTGAAACCCACCTGAAAGTGCGTTACCGGATTGACGGGGTGATTCACGAAGTCGAATCGCCGCCGTCACAATTGACCGCCGCGATTATTTCGCGCCTCAAATTGATGGCACGGCTGAATATTGCCGAGCGTCGCTTACCGCAGGATGGGCGTATTCAACTTCGCGCGCAAGGCAAAGAAATCGACATGCGGGTTTCCACCGTACCGACCATGCACGGTGAAAGTGTGGTGATGCGTTTGCTGGATAAGCACAGCGTGAAATTGGATTTGAATACGCTGGGCTTTTCCGATGACAATTTGCGCAAAGTGCAGCAGCAATTGGATGCGCCGCACGGGGTTATTTTGGTCACAGGGCCGACAGGTTCGGGGAAAACCACCACACTGTATTCGGCGCTAACCCAGCTTAATACCCCAGAAAATAAAGTACTGACGGTCGAAGACCCGGTGGAATACGAACTCGAAGGCATTAATCAAATTCAAGCGAACCCCAAAATCGGGCTGAATTTTGCCGACGCATTACGTTCCATTGTGCGCCAAGATCCAGACATTATTATGATCGGGGAGATGCGTGACGTGGAAACGGCGCGAATTGCGATTCAATCGGCATTGACCGGTCACTTGGTGCTGTCGACCTTGCATACCAATGATGCAGCGAGCGGTATTACCCGTCTCATGGACATGGGGATTGAAGATTATCTAATCACATCCACGGTGAATGGTATTTTGGCACAGCGGTTGGTGCGCCGTTTGTGTCCCCAGTGCCGCGAATCGCATTCGGTATTGCCGGAGATCGAGCAAGAACTCGGTTTGCGCCGTTATCAACCGGAGGGGGAGTTGCGCTTGTGGCACGCCAAAGGTTGCAGCGCCTGTGGCAATTCTGGCTACAAAGGGCGTAGCGCGATTCATGAAGTGTTGGTGATGGATGACCCGTTGCGCCGCTTAATACTTAAGCACGAAGATGCGGGAGTGTTGCAAGAGCAAGCCCGTAAAGCCGGAATGCGCACCATGTACGAAGACGGTTTGCTCAAAGCCCTCAAAGGCGTAACCACGCTGGAAGAAGTGTTGCGTGTGGCGGAGGAAACCCCGAATGCCCACGTATAGTTACCAAGCCATTACCCCTCAGGGTGTGGCAAAAGAAGGCAGGTTGGAAGCTGCAAATGAATCCCAAGCGGCAGAAAGCCTGAATGCTCAGGGGCTGATTCCGATTAAGATCGAAGCGTGGAAAGGCACGGCAAATGCGTCTTCCAGCACGGCACAGAAAAAATCCAAGGGTCTGTTTGCCGGCAAAACAGTGAGCCAGCCCGATATCATGGCGTTGACGCAGCAACTTTCCACCATGTTGCGGGCAGGTTTGCCGTTAGACCGTGCCTTGGGTATTTTGCTGGAAATTAGTGATAAACCGCCGGTGCTGGAATTGGTGCAAGGTATCCAACATCAGGTGCGTAGCGGCAAACGTTTCGCGGATTCACTGGAAACCAGCGGCAAATTTTCCAAGTTTTACATCAATATGGTGCGGGCAGGGGAAGCCGGTGGTTCGATTGACGATGCCTTGGCGCGTTTGGTGGAATACATGGCACGCGCAAAAGAGTTGCGCGGTACGGTGATTGCTGCATTGATTTACCCCGCGATTCTGGCATTTGTGGCAGTGGTGTCGATTTTTGCATTGCTGGCATTTGTCGTGCCGCAATTTGCGCAAATGTTCGGGGATATGGGGGCGGAATTGCCGACGATTACTAAGGTGGTGATGGGAACTGCGGCGACCTTGCGCGATTATTGGTGGGCAGTATTGGGTGGGCTTCTGCTGATATTGATGCTGGTGCAATACGTGTTTAGCAATGAAGCCGCACGTACCGGCTTGGATCGCAGTATGTTGCGCTGGCCCTTGGTCGGTGATTTGGTCGGCAAGATTGAAACCGCCCGCTTTTCCCGCAGCTTAGGCACATTGCTACACAATGGCGTGCCGTTACTCGGTGCGTTGGAAATTGCTAAAAACACCGTGGGCAATCGCGTCATGGCAGCCGCTGTCGAAGAGTCTGCCGACAGCCTTAAGCAAGGCGAAAGCCTCACCCGTACATTATTAAGCAAAGGCGTGTTCCCCCCTTACGCCTTGCACATGTTGCGCGTCGGGGAAGAAACCGGGCGCATGGAGGAATTACTGCGTGAAGTTGCCGATATTTATGACGATGAAGTCAAAACGTCGGTGAAACAGCTATTAGCCCTGCTGGAGCCGGTGCTAATTCTGATCATGGCAGTTGCCATTTTGGTGATTATTGGTTCGGTATTGTTACCGATGATCAATATGGCTGATTTGGTTAAATAGTTTCCCAAAAAAACACAAACTATTAAAATTATAATAAATAACAAGGAGTTAACATGCAGTTTCAATCTATGTCACGCCTGTCTGCGACCCAACGCGGCTTCAGCTTGATCGAACTGATGATCGTGCTGGTGATTCTCGGCTTGATTGCGGGGATCGTTGGCCCGCAAGCCATGAAATACCTCGGTAAGGGTAAAGGGCAGTCAACCAAAGTACAGATTGAAAATATCAGTGCGGCATTGGATATGTACCGTTTGGAAGTGGGCAGTTACCCAACCACCGCCGATGGCTTGAAAGCGCTAGTGACTGCGCCTTCCAATGCGCGTGGCTGGAATGGCCCTTATTTGAAAAAAGGCGATGTACCCAAAGATGCGTGGAACAATGATTACCAATACAAGCGCCCCGGCAGCAACGGTCAGCCGTATGATTTATTGTCATTTGGCGCGGACGGTGCCGCCGGTGGTGAAGGCGAAGATGCCGACATTACGCTCTGGAAATAAGGGTTTCACCCTGCTCGAAGTCCTGCTGGTATTAATTATCGGTGGGTTATTGATGGGGGTGGTGGCAACCTCACTCTCCGAAGGACCAGTGTTACGTAAAAGTAGCCGCGAAGTCGCGGCGAGTTTGCGTCATGCACGGGCGCAAGCGGTGATGCGTCAACAGCCAACGTTGTGGAAAATGCACATTCAGGAAAAACGTTTCTGGATTGATGGGGGCGCTACTGGTACGGAGCGTCACCTCAATGCAGCGATTACCGCCAAAATCAATACCACTTCTTCCGAAGTCGATGCCGCCAATCAGGGCGGCATTCGTTTTTTTCCTGATGGCAGTTCCACTGGTGGCTCGGTGGAATTGACACATAACCAACAGACCTACAAGGTCAATGTGGAATGGGTGACGGGGCGTGTTTCAATCCAATAGAGGTTTCTCCCTGCTCGAAGTGCTAGTCGCTTTTGTAGTCATGGGGTTGGTGATCGGGGTTTTGCTGCAATTATTTGGCTCATCCATGCGCAGTGTGGCGTTGGCAGATGAATACAGCTTTGCCATACAGGTGGCTGAATCCCGCTTGGCGGCGGTGGGCAATGATATTGAAGTGGAAGAAGGCAACGTCAGCGGTGAAGAACCGGGTTCCGGCTACCGTTGGGAGGTGCAAATGTCCCCGCTCGAACTCGGCGAAGCGCTGGAGAAACTGCCGGTTTCCTTACAGCTTTACCGAGTGGAAGTCGTCGTGACTTGGAAAAGTGGCGATAGCTCGCGTGAATTCCACCTCTCTTCCTTGCGTTTTGGGGAGGCAATATGAAGCATCGCGGTTTTACTTTGCTGGAAATGTTGATTGCGTTTTCGCTGGTTTCCTTGCTGTTTCTCGCTTTATTCGCCAGTTTCAACACCATTGGGCGCAGTTGGGATGCGGCAGATACCCGTATGAATAAAACCGAGGACATGCGCCTGATCAGTGATTTTCTGCGCCGCCAGTTGGGGCAGGCGATGGTGGTGCGCATTGCCGGTGAAAAAGAAACCAAAGTGTATGCGTTTGAGGGAACGGCAACTTCCTTGCGTTATGCCGCGCCGTTGCAACCCTTGCAGCATCAAGGTGGGGTGTTTCTGATCGAGCTCAATATTGCGGCGGCTAAAGACGGTAAAAAACTGGAAATGCTGTTTGCCCCGTATCGCCCGGAACTGACGTGGGAGGATGCGTTCGCAGAGGCAGAGCCAGTGTTAATTTTCGAGGGTTTGCAAGCGGCTGAGTTTGAGTATTTCGGTGCGGAAGAAGAGGGCAAAGACCCTGAGTGGACATCTGACTGGGAAGACAAGCCGCGCTACCCCGATATGCTGAAACTCACGGTGGCGGGTACAGAACGTGCTTGGCCGGAGTTGTTGGTGGATTTGCCACAGGTCACTGATTATGCGCGTTAAATTTATCCCCCATCCCAGCCTTTCCCCGCAAGGGGTGAAGGGGCAACAAGGGGTTGCTATGATCGTCGTGTTATGGATGATCATGGTCATGATGACACTGGCTGCCAGTTTGTTATACGCCACCCGCACCGAAATCAGCATGGTGGATTATGCCCGCCGCAGTGCGCAGGCACGGGGAGTGGCGGATGCGGCGGCACATTACACGGTACTGCAATTATTCCTACCCAATAAAGAGCGGGAACTCAAGCTTGGCGGTGCGCCCTTGCTGTGGGAGTACGAGGGCATGAAAACCGAAATTCGGGTGGTGGGCGAGAATGGTCTTATCGACATCAATTACGCCAGTCGCCCTTTACTGCAATTGATTTTTGAGCAAGCGGGCTTGGATGAACAATCTACCCAAAACATGCTGGATATTCTGGAAGATTTCCGCGATGTGGATGATTTGAAGCGTATCAATGGCGCAGAAGACGGCGATTATGAAAATGCTGGTCTGCCATTTGGGGCAAAGGATGCGCCATTTGAACGTATTGAAGAGTTGCAACAAGTCTTAGGGATGACACCACAGCTTTATCAAGCCATGACGCGCTTTCTTACGGTGAATTCTGGCGCGGCAGGCATTAATCCTATGTTGGCTCCACGTCAAATGCTGCTGCTGCTGGCGGAAGGTGATGCCGCCAAAGTTGATGCTTATATGCTTCAGCGTGAGGAATCCGAGGGGCAATACGTGCAACCAGATTTCGGGGGGGCGTTTATTGATGCCAGCCAACAGCCTTTGTACCGAATGCAAATTAGGGTTTATACCGACGAAACCGCTCCTCCGTATTTTGAAGAGCGGTCGTTGCGCCTCAAACCGGGGCAAACCCCGCCATTTGTTAATTATTTCCGTATCTTGCAAGAATCTTCCGCGCAGTTTGAGTAACCGTTGCGGCTGCAATCCAGCGTTTCAGGCTGTCTTTCTCCGCATCCACCAAGGGTGCGACCGCTAACAGATACGCGAGGAAGGTGAGTAAGAAACCGTAGAACATCACGCTGGCATTGGTTTGCCAATATTCGGTAAGGATACCGACACTGGCAAAGACTACGGCAAGCGTTACCATCGTGACTAAGGTGGCGCACTTGCTCATGCCAATTTCCAGCAACAGGTGATGCAGGTGGTCACGTCCGGCTGCAAAAGGTGAGCGGCGACTCCGCAGGCGCACCAAAATCACCCGCACCATGTCCATCAGCGGCAGGGCAATCAACCACAGTGCTGTGACAGGGCGGAAAGCTGAGTGCGCAGGGTCTTGCGTGCCTTCAATGAGCAACCAACTAATGCTTAAACCAATTAGCATGGAACCGGCATCCCCCATGAAAATTTTCTCTTTAAACGGTGGTAGCACCAAGTTATTCATTAAATAGGGAATCAGGGCAGCGACGAAAATCACGCTAATACTCAACAGTGTGCTATGCGCGGAAAGGCTAAATAGGGTAATCAGGCTCAACAAGGCGACCAAGGCAATGGAACCCAATAACCCATCAATGCCGTCGATCATATTGAAGGCATTAATCACGCCCAATACGATTAAAACGGTGAAGGGGTAGCTAAAAACGCCCAAGTCGATTTCACCTATTCCCAATAAATTGCCTAAGTTGGCTAATGACACACCAGTACCAATGCATAACGCCAAGGTGAGCAGTACTTGCATCACAATCCGCAACTTGACCGAAAGGTCTTCAGCATCATCCGCGACGCCTAACAGCACGATACCTAAAGCGCATAACAACCAACTAGTGATAATGGCATCATTAGGTAGCGTTAGCATTACTGCTGTTGCGATCCCAATGAAAATGGATATACCCCCGATTAACGGGATAGCCCCCTTGTGTTGTTTACGACCCTTAGGAATGTCTAATAATTTGGCGCGATGCGCCACGGGTTTTAGTAAATAGAGTGCCATCCATGTCACGCATACACTCGTGATTAGCGATATTATAAGCATATTGTCCTCGGAGTTTCTGACTAGCTTTCTTATTATGTGATTGTAGTCACTGATAATTGATTTTAGTTATTTCTTGACGCTAAGTGAGCAATAATTCTGATTAGTGGAGGAGGGGCTATTAAGGGAACAGATAGACGGTAGTTTATCTGCCATTGGTCAGAATTTTGAGATTATTCACTGTTGTTATGCTAATTTGATTCACCAATATTAATAATCTAAATTTAATGAGTTAGTGGCTTAATCCATAACAGTTAAGCTGCTTTTATTATTGAACCATTTGTTGAGCAATATGATAGATTTGCACAGCCACATTTTGCCCGCACTTTGTGATGGTTCCCAGAGTTTGGAGACCTCGTTGGCAATGGCGCGTTTAGCGGTCGCCGATGGCACGACACATTTGGCTTGTACCCCGCATATTTATCCGGGGGTCTATGACAATTCCACCGAAATCATTGCCAGTGCGCTGCGGATGTTGCAAATGGAGTTGTATGCACGGGATATTCCGCTGCGCTTGGTGATAGGGGCGGATATCAGGCTGGTGTCTGGCGTGCTGGAAGGCTTACAGCGCGGGACTGTCCCGACGCTGAATAATTCGCGTTACTTCCTATTAGAGCCTTCACATAGCTTGCCAGTACCTCATTTTCTGCGTCATATTGAAGCGTTTCTCGCGGCGGGCTACGTGCCGGTGATTACCCATCCAGAGCGCTTACGTTGGTGTGAGGCGAATTATCACGAGTTTATTGCCGCAGCACAGATGGGGGCGTGGTTGCAGGTGACGGCGGGTGCTATTGCAGGCACCTTTGGACGCACCGCAAAGCGTTGTGCCGAGCGTTTATTATTGGATGGGGTGGTGCATATTATTGCGTCCGATGCACATAATGTGAATTATCGACCGCCGATTTTATCCGCAGGTGTCGAGGCTGCAATTTGTGTCACAGGCGATGATACGGAAATTATGCGGATGGTTAATGATAGACCGTTAGCCATTTTAGATAATATCGACCCTAGTGAGGTATTATTGCCCACTGGCTTACTGACAAATGGGGCGGTAATTAATGCGGAGTCGGCTCAAAAGCCTTGGCTGGAACGTTTACTCGGTTAATGTTTGGCTTTCAAGCAATGTTAACCACGTCTTTTTAATGAATTCGCCTAATTGCATGAACTCCACTTCACGGGCGCTGCCCCGTCGCCAAGCTAAACCGACTTCACGGTAACTTTCTTCTGGCAATGTCCAAATTTTGACATTAGTGCCGGTTAATAACGTTGAGCCTTTTACCATTTCCGGCAGATAAGAAATCCCTAAATCCGCATCGACCATTTGCGTCAGGGTTAGCAAGCTGCTGGCGGTGAAGCGGCTGATTTTGTCCATGTCCTGCAAATGACAGGCGGAGAGCGTATGGTCACGCAGGCAATGCCCATCTTCCAGTAATAAAATACTTTCTGGGTTTAGGTCATTAAAAATGTGCTGTCTGGGGCGGGTGTGGCGCGTATCCTCCCGACAGGCTAGGAAAAAACGGTCTTTGAACAGTGACAGAATTTCAACATTGCGCAGTGCATACGGTAAGGCAATGATGATGAGATCCAGCTCGCCATTCATGAGTTTTTCGTAGACCCGTTGGGTAATGTCTTCCGTCAGGTATAAGCGCAGATGGGGAAATTGTTGTCGTAAGGTGGGTAATACCCTAGGTAATAAAAACGGGGCAATCGTCGGGATAATGCCTACCCGGAGTTCACCCGTGAGGGGGGCATGATTGCTGCGGGCTAATTCGACCAGATTTTCTACATCCCGCAGGCAGCGGCGGGCTTCTACCGCGATTTGGCGTCCTACGTGGGTGACAGTGACATTTTTGTTGGTGCGGTCAACCAGTTGTACTTCCAAAATGGTTTCCAACTCACGTATGGCGGTGCTGAAGGCAGATTGTGAGACGAAACACGCTTCAGCAGCTTTACCGAAGTGTTCATGGCTTTCTAGGGCAACGAAGTAGCGGAGTTGTTTTACGGTTGGCAGGTTCATGGCAACCTCAGTGATGAATCGTTTTTGAGACTTACAGTAAGGATAATATTCTATTTTCTGCATGATTGTGAAAAATCTTTTGGATGTCCGCGTGTTTTATTTACTTATTCCCCTATACGACTTCTTATGTTACGAATTTTTGACAAGAAAATACTCGCCGTTAAAATATCTTAATTAGCTTATAGTTATTTTTTATTTGTTTGGTTTCTGATTAGCCTCTATGATTTTTCATAAATTTATTAAATTAACTCTAGTGCCTAGCGGTGTCAAAAAACTCATGAATCATGTGAGTAAAAATGTCATTTTTACTGGACTTGGGTATGCATTGCCGTTATTGGCAGCGCTGGCGACCATTCCTATTATCGTTATAAAACTTGGTGTCGATTTGTATGGGCTGTATATTATTTGTATATCCCTGATCGGTTTTATGACTTTTGTAGATTTTGGCATCGGGCAAACCGTTGTTAAATATGTGGCCGAATATGAAGCGACTGATCAAAGTGACAAGGTTAAACCTGTATTAGACGTAGCCTTGTTGCTGTATTTGCTGATCGGGTTGTTGGGTGTTATCTGCTTGTATGGGTTTGCGCCGTTATTGGCGCAAGGTCTGTATACGGAAGCGGATAAGCAAGCACTGGCAACAGAGGCGTTACGCATTACGACCGTGCCACTGTTTTTGAGTTACCTTAACCAATTCTTTTTGAATATTTGCAAGGCTTACCATCGGTTTGACTTGCCTGCCATTATTCATAATGCGGGAAATTTGGGCGGCATTGTGTTAGCAACGGGGTTATTACTGGCAGGTTATGGTTTGATTGAGGTGTTGTGGGGCTATGCATTTGTACAATTCGTGGCAATTATTAGCGGTTATATTGCCAGTGTTGAGGTCTTGCCAAGAGGCATTAAAACACTTCCTGTGTTCAAACAGAGCGTTTTTATGGATATTATTTCCTTTAGCTCTTACACCTTTCTTGGGAATTTGATTGGCTCGCTGGTGTCGCGTGCTGATAAGTTATTGATTGGTATTGTAATCGGCACGGAAGCTGTTACCTATTATCAAATTCCGTTTACGATTGCACAAATGGCGAATGGCATTATCCATACGTTGGTACAAATTACGTTCCCGCGTTTCACCGAGATGTTTAGCGTTAAGGATCGCGTGGGTATGTTGAAATTGTACCGATTGGCGAATAATTTGGTATTTTTGCTCAGTTTGGTGATTGCGGTACTGTTGATTACGGTGGGGGATAATTTCTTGGGGCTTATACGCATCAACTTTAAACCTCGCACTGCCTAACTTGCTGCAATCTCACC
>CAYQTB010000028.1:0-26900 GCA_964420315.1 uncultured Thiothrix sp.
TCGACATCCGCCCGCATTCTCCCGGCTTTATTAGTCGGGAGTGGATTGAAACTGCCTACGTTGGGGAAGGGAAGACGACCTATACATTCTCCCGGCTTTATTAGTCGGGAGTGGATTGAAACCTTTGCCAGATCACATTATGACTCCTGCACAAACTATTCTCCCGGCTTTATTAGTCGGGAGTGATGCGTGATCTGACCGCAGGGCGTTACATTATCCGCTATCAGGTGTTGCCACAAATGTTGATCATTTTGCATGTTTAGCATCATCGGGAAGAGCATCCGGCGAATGACTGAACTCACTGATCAATGGCATCCATGCGTTCGTCCCCAATAGATGATGAAGCACGCTACACAATCGCGGTCGCCTTAATCTGCGCAAACACCGCCATCCCTACCGTCAAGCCCATCACACTCGCGGATTTATGGGTAATGTGTGCCAGCAATGGCACACCGCCCAAATCCAAGCGCACCATCACCTGCCCCGCTAGCGGTTGCGCCATGCCAGTAATACTCGCAGGCAGCACATTAAGGATGCTGGTTTGCGTCGGTTGTTGCAGCGTCAAACTAACATCGCGAGCATACACCCGCAGACGCACGCTCGCCCCCACTGCTGCCGTCTGCTGATAAGGCAAGCTCAATACGCCACCCGCAAACTGCACTTGACTAAGATGAAATTCCGGCTCGTGTCCACACACCTGCGCCTGTAACACGGTAAATGCTTGTTTACTCTGTGCCATCGGCGAATCCAACTGTGTCAACGTTTCCGCCAGTGCCCCCGAAGCCACCACCCTGCCCGCTTCCAGCACTACCAGATGATCCGCAAGCCGAGTCACCTCTTGCAGCGAATGCGTCACATACAAAATCGGAATATCGAGTTCGCGGTGCAAGCGTTCCAAAAACGGTAAAATCTCCTGTTTACGCTTGAGGTCGAGCGCAGCAAGCGGTTCATCCATCAACAACACTTGCGGCTTGAGGGCAAGAGCGCGGGCAATGCCGACTCGCTGACGTTCCCCACCGGAGAGTTGCGCAGGGATTTTATCCAGCAAATGTTCAATCCCCAGCATCGTCACAATCGCCGCCAGTTCCGCGTCATTGGCAGCTTGCGCGGCACGTTTGCGCCCGTAATCAATATTCTTGCGTGCCGTTAAATGCGGGAACAGGCTGGCTTCTTGAAACACATACCCCAACGGGCGTTGGTGCGTCGGCAAAAACACCCCGTTCGCGCTGTCCTGCCACACTTGCCCGCGCACTTGCAAAAACCCGCTGTCCGAGCGTTGCAACCCCGCAATGCAGCGCAGCAACGTGGTTTTGCCAGAACCGGAGTGCCCGAATAATACCGTTACCCCGCTCCCCGGCAATTGCAAATCCACTGCCAACTGAAAGCCTACAAACGCCAATTGAAAACGAGCGTCTACGTGTGCAGGTGCGGTATCTGTCATATTTTCGGCATCCTAATCCCCCGATTGAGGGTATACATCAGCAATAATACAACAAAGGAAAACACCAACATGCCGCCAGCCAACCAATGGGCTTGTGCGTATTCCATTGCCTCGACATGATCGTAAATTTGCACCGATACCACGCGAGTCTTATCGGGAATATTGCCGCCGATCATCAACACCACGCCGAATTCACCCACGGTATGTGCAAACCCCAAAATGGAAGCCGTGAGAAAACCGGGACGCGCCATCGGGATCGCCACACTGAAAAACGCATCCAGTGGTGTTGCTCGCAACGTGCTTGCCGCCTCCATCAGGCGCATATCCAGCGTTTCAAACGCATTCTGAATCGGTTGCACCACAAACGGCAACGAATAAAACACCGATGCCACCAGCAAACCGGTAAAGGTGAACGGCAACGTCCCCCAACCCAAGGAATCGGTCAATTGCCCAATCGGGCCTTTGGGTCCCAAGGTAATCAACAAATAAAACCCAATCACCGTCGGCGGCAATACAATCGGCAACGCCACCACCGCACTCAACGGGGCTTTCCACCAGCGGCGAGTACGTGCCAGATGCCATGCCAGTGGCGTACCAATTACCAACAAAATCAAGGTGGTCAATCCGGCTAATTTCACCGTCAGCCAAATAGCCGACCAGTCACTAGGGGACAACATCACCTACTCCCGCATTACTCCCTTCACCCCTTGCGGGGGAAGGGGTGGGGATGGGATTTCGTAGCCATAGCTGCTGATAATAGCTTGTGCTTCTGCCCCTTGCAGGTAATCCAACAGGGCTTGAGCAGCGGCGTTATCCTTGCCCTTGGTTAGCAATACCGCGTCTTGCGCCATCGGTTGATACATCTCTGCTGGCACAATCCACGCTGAACCACTCTTGAGTTTGCCATCCTGTTGCACTTGCGACAAAGCCACAAAACCGAGTTCGGCATTGCCTGTGGACACAAAATCAAAGGTCTGGCTAATGTTTTCACCGATCACCAATTTAGGCGTGATAGCCGCAGTCAGCCCTAATGTTTCCAGCACTGCCATCCCCGCTTCGCCATAAGGGGCGGTTTTGGGGTTGGCAATCGCCAGATGCTTGAATATACCGTTGCTCAATACCTCACCTTTGTCATCCACATAACCGTCGGTACTGCTCCACAACACCAGCTTGCCGAAAGCGTAGGTAAACTGAGAATCGGCTACTGCCAATTTTTCTTCGATTAGTTTTGTCGGGGTCTTGCTGTCAGCAGAGAGAAATACTTCAAACGGTGCGCCGTTTACAATCTGCGCATACAACTTACCGGTCGCACCAGCAGAAATTTTCAACTCATGCCCGGTAGCCGCCTTGAATTTTTCCGCGACAACTTGCAGTGGTTTGGAGACATTAGACGCAACCGCCACATACACCGTATCTGCCCACGCATGGGTGGTGCTGAAAACCAAGGCTGCGGCAAGCAGCGTTTGTTTGAATCGTTTCATCGTCGTTCCTCACACGGTTAGCTAGGTTGAATGAATGACGCAAATGATGTTCCAATACGCGCTGATAGCCAAGGCATACCACCATGCAATTTGAAGTTTTCATCCAGCTTTTAACCATACTCGCCACTATCACGTTGGCAGCCAGTGGCGTTTTGCAAGCCGCCCGTTACCAAATGGATTTCTTTGGCGCGTTGGTGTTGGCATTCGTTTGTGCCTTGGGGGGTGGTACCTTGCGCGATGTGTTGATGGGGGCAACCCCGGTATTTTGGCTAACGGATCTCAGTTATTTGTGGCTCATCTTGGGCACTAGCTTACTAATGATCGCGCTTGTTCACAAAATCACACCGGACAAAGGTATTCGTGAGCGTTTGTTGGATATTGCCGATGCGGCTGGGCTGGCGTTATTTGCCATTTTGGGTACGCAAAAAGCCCTGCACTATGAACTGGTTGCCCCGGCTGCGGTGGTCATGGGCGTTGTCACCGGCATTGCTGGTGGCATGATTCGGGATGTGCTCACCCCCACCACCCCCTTCGTGATGCGCGGTGAAATTTATGCCGTTGCCGCTATTCTGGGCGCTATCACTTACACACTCATGCGATTAATTTCACCCGAAGTCACCGCGATGTTGTTAGGTATGGCAGTGATCTTCCTGTTAAGATTGATGGCGATTATTTGGCAACTTAAAGTGCCAATGCTTAAATTTCGGGAGTAACGCCCTCTTCCATGCCATCATACTGAATCCAGATTTTACCGTCGACCAATGGTAACGGTGAAGTGGCGCAATTCAACCACCTCAAATTCGGCGGTGGCGAGCAATGGATGCAGGGTGGTGGCATGACGATGGTCGGCGACATGTTTGACTTGTTTAGGGTAATTGTCATCGCTATTGTCACCGGATTAGGCAGGAAGTTCGCTACGTGACATGCTGCTGGATCGGGAAGTGTTCTGGATTATCACGCTAAGTACGCCAAATTCTCCAACGCAAAGCGTTTTGGCACAATCCCAAACATGCGCCAAGCGGAAGTATCGCTACAGGTATTACCTTCCAACAACATCACAATCTGATCACGGGTAATCGGGAACCACGCCTGTTTATCCAACACGCCCGCCACCACTTTGAGGATTTCCGCCGGTGCAGGCACTGCCAATTTGCCGTTACGCCCTGAGGCTTGCGCGAGGGTTTGGATGATCTGTTTCCAACTCACCGCATCCGGGCCGCATAGTGCGAAGGTTTTGCCTAATGCCGCTGGATTCTCCACCGCTGCGGCAAACGCTTGCGCCACATCTTCCACATGCGTCGGCTGCATCTGGAATTTGCCCGCTTGTAAAATATTCACCCCGCTAAAAAACAAAGGCGCGGGGATGGGCGGTAACACCAGTTCTTTTTGCAATTGCGTACAGAATTCTGCCTTGCCACGCGGGTTGCCAAAAATCACCGAGGGGCGGAAGATTGTCCATGCCAAACCTGACGCTTTCACGCACTCTTCAGCGCGGAACTTGGTGTCCTGGTACTTGGTGCCGCCTGCTTTCACGCCGTTGGCACTCATGAGAATGGCATGTTTTACGCCTTGGCGTTGCGCGGCAGCCACCGTGCGCTCTACACCCTTGAACTGGCTTTCCTCGTAAGTAATGCCTTTGGCGGGAAATTCGCGCAGGATGCCAATGAGGTAAATCACCGCGTCCGTACCTTGCAAGCAACTGTCGAGTGCTGCGGTGTCGCGGATATCGCCGGAAACGGTTTCACACTGGCTGGCAGCGGCGAGCTTGCTCTCACTCCCCGCACGTACCAACACACGCGGGGTGTGTCCCGCTTGCAACAACGCGTCGATGAGGTAAGTGCCGACAAAACCCGTGCCGCCGATAATGCTGACTTTCATGTTGGAATCCTTGTGATTAGCTCATGCAAACATTGTCCTACTTGAGTATAAGAATTGCCAAATAACCGGAGTCAGTTTGCAGTCATCCAGTAAACGCCTCTGTGGACGGTGCGCCATGCCCCACAAACAGCGCAGGCATAGGCGGTGAAGTAGCATGGGTCATGGCAGTTGTATCAACTCAAGGTGTTCGGGGTTAATGCACAAACGGTTGCCGCAGGTTTGGCGTACCAAGGATTTGGATGGGATTTCGCCGAGAAACGCGATATAACTGGCATCATCAGCGCCTACGGTGCGCGGCATTCCAGCATCTTGGATCATGATGCGCCCACGCCCACTATTGGAAATTTGTCCCTGCCATTCCCAGCAGTGCGTCTCGGAGTTAACGGCACTGAGGGATTTGAGTTGGGCTTGCAATCTGGCTCGGTACATGTTTGTTTTATGCGCTTGCATTTGACCATAATTGTGGCGTTGTTATTAGTAGCGGCAGGCTTGGTGAGTCGCGCGGATAACTACCCGTGGGGCTTTCCCGGCTTTAAAGGCTTCCAACCAACGCCCAGCGCACAAACACCACCGGTCGCCGGGTTTCAAGCCTGCAAAGCCGTATTCGGGCTGCGGAGTCATCAGGTCATTGCCACGTTCGCGGCTGTATTCCAGAAAATCTTGCGTCATCACTGCGCACAGCGTGTGCGAACCCACGTCTTGCTTGCTGGTATTGCATGAGCCATCGCGGAAAAATCCGGTCATGGGTTTCACGCCGCATTCTTCGAGTTGCGTACCGAGTACGTTGAGGGATTCCATCATGTCCATTATGCTGCGCTCCTGAGCGTTATTGTGATGCTGAATAGTACCTGACTAAGCAGCCATTAGGTAAGTTGTATCAAAAAAGAGCTGGGCGAAGACGATGACGACAGCAACCAAACCGAAATTGAATAGCTTAAACAAGCCATTGCTGATGCGAATATGTCAGACGAAGCCGCCGAACAAGCCCGCAAGAAACTCAAACGCCTGCAAAAAATGCCCGAATCGTCCGGCGAATTGTGCGTGCCAGCCTTGGCGGCGTGCATGACGAAGCCGAAATCCGGGGGCATCGCCGCACTTCATGGGCGCATTACCCGGCAATATCATTCAGGAAATGCGCAAAGCAGGCAGCCGTAACCCCGTTTTCATGCTCGATGAAATCGACAAACTCGGCGGTGGTGGTTATCACGGCGACCCCGCAGCGGCTTTGCTGGAAGTACTTGACCCGGCGCAAAACGAAACCTTCCGTGACAACTATCTGGCACTGCCGTTTGGCTTGAGCAAAGTGGTCTTCATTGCCACTGCCAACGTATTGGATGCGATTCCAGGCCCGTTGCGAGATCGCATGGAAGTCATCAGCCTGCCCGGTTATACCGAAGACGAAAAGGTGGAAATTGCCAAACGTTACCTGCTGGCACGCCAGCTCGAAGCGCACGGCTTAACGCCAGAACAAGTGCATGTCAACGAAGCCGCGTTGCGTACCATCGTTGGCGATTACACCCGCGAAGCCGGCTGCCGTAATCTGGAGCGCGAACTTGCCGCCGTGATGCGCAACGCCGCGATTCAAATTGCTGAAGGCAAGACTGAGCGCGTGGCTATGTGGCTTGGTGTTACCGATTGGCGGGGTTCATGATTATGACCACAAAGCATTACGCTCTGGCGAAGAACACTGATCTAACCGCAACAATTCCGCACACACCGCCAAGCAACCAGCCTCATAGCGCACTAAACCAACGCCACTTTCTCCCCCGACAAGCCGGCAATCTGCTAGGATTGCGACTTTACATAACAACGTTACACGGATCTTCACCATGATCTATTTGCTGATTGCACTGGCTTACCTACTCGGCTCCATTTCTGCCGCCATCATTACCTGCAAACTGATGGGATTACCTGACCCGCGCACGGTCGGTTCCAATAACCCCGGCGCGACCAATGTGCTCCGCCACGGCGGTAAGAAAGCCGCTGCGATCACACTGCTCGGCGATGGTTTAAAAGGCTTGATTCCTGTTTTGGTCGGCAAAGCCTTGGGCGTGAATGAGACCGGCTTGATTTTGATCGGTATCGCCGCGTTTCTGGGGCATCTATACCCCGTCTTTTATGGCTTTAAAGGCGGTAAAGGTGTTGCCACCGCTATCGGGATATTCCTTGGCGTGAATATTTGGGGTGGCATAGCCTTCGTCGCCACCTGGTTGGTCATGGCGAAAGGCTTCAAGATTTCATCACTGGCTGCGCTGATTGCTACCGCACTCTCGCCGATCTACTTTTGGGTGTTGAGCGATGGCAATGGCTGGTTAACCTTGGGCGTGTTATTCATGGCAATTGTAATTTTCTGGCGGCACGAATCCAATATCCGCAACCTGCTATCGGGCAAGGAAGACAAGATTCAGTCCAAAGAAGGGGCTATTGCCGACGAAGAATGAACGCTTAAGCGTGCTTGCAACTGTGACGCGGGCGGCGTTACCTGCCGTAATGCCCGCCCCAATGTCGCCCGACTCGCCAAAATGTGAATCCCCTGCTTGGCACGGGTCACTGCGGTATACAGCAATTCGCGCCCCAACAGGGGCAAATCATCCATCTCCGGCAGGACTAGTAACACCTGCGTAAATTCCGAGCCTTGGCTTTTGTGAATGGTCATTGCCCACGCGGTTTCATGCGCAGGCAAACGGATCGGTGCAATTGCACGGTAATTACCCGCCTCACCCGTCGGAAACCACACCCGCAAATCACCGTTGGCATCCGGCAAGGCAATCCCAATGTCACCATTGAACAGATTCTGACGGTAATCGTTTTGCGTCACCATCACCGGTCGCCCCACGTACCAAGGGCGTTGCGCCCCCGTATGAGCAGGCAATACCCGTTGCATCACCCCATCGACCCAGCCATTCAGGGTTTCAACACCTTGCCGCCCTTGGCGCAACGGGGTCAGAATGCGCAGCGCATTAAAAGCGTTGAAAATCGCTTCAACCGTACCGTTGTTAACCGCTGCGGTATAACCCCGCCAGCCATCACGTAACCACGCCGCATCCAATCCTGCTGACGATTCATCCAAGGTCACATCAGCAAACTCGCTGGAAGCCAACACTGCCAGCAACCGCGCTTCATCGGCTTCACGAATCGCCTGCGCCAATTGCCCCACGCCATCCGCCTCATTGAAACGGTAGCTGGTTTGCAACAGCGTCATCTGTGCGGCTAACGCCTTCCCACTGCACAAATCGCGGAAAATCGACCCCGTTTCCACCGACGCCAATTGATCTTTATCGCCCAGCAAAATCAGCTTGGCTGACGGTGGCACGGCTTCAAACAAATGCGTCATTAAGGAAATGTCAATCATCGACGCTTCATCCACAATCACTGCATCGGCTGCCAACGGGTTATGCACGCCATGCCGAAACCCGACGCGATTGGGGATGAACCCCAGCAAACGGTGCAAGGTGCTGGATTGCTCCGGCATCGCGCAGCTGATGTTTTCGCGCTGACGGGTGTGACGAATCGACTCCTGCATTCGCATCGCGGCTTTGCCGGTAGGTGCTGCCAGCAAAATTCGCGTTGGTATTACCCCACTGCTAATCAAATCCGCCAGAATGCGCGTCACTCTGGTAGTTTTTCCCGTCCCCGGTCCCCCAGAAATAATCATCAGCGCGTCATCACGCATCCGCGCTTGAATGCATTGCGCCAAACGCTGTTCATAATGCCAGTAACGGTACAGCCAAACATGGGTATCGCTAACAACCAAGGGTTTGTAATCGCCCTCTCGCCCTACCACGGGAGAGTTCTGCAAGGCTTCCCAATCCACTTCCGGCAACGCAACACGTGGCACGGCAATCACACCCTCGCGGGTATGCGCACTCACTTGCCGCGCCACCGCTGCCAAGTCACGCGCGTGAGCGCTGCCGTCCAAGCGTTTCAACAAGCTGGCAAGCTGCTCATCCAGTGGGTGCAAAACCGGTGGCGCTAACAGCATTACAGCGTTTTCACATACTCTTTGAGGAACACATTGAAACGCTTACCGATTTCCGTGTGACGTGAGGCGTATTCAATATTCGCCATCATGTAGCCCATTTTGGAACCGCAGTCGTGGCTTTTGCCGGTGATATGGAAAGCATTGACCTGATATTCACGCATCAATAAGCCGATGGTGTCCGTGAGCTGAATTTCATCCCCAGCACCCAACGGGGTGCGCTTCAGCCAGCCCCAAATATGTGGTGACA
The DNA here is from genome assembly GCA_964420315.1 of uncultured Thiothrix sp. GTDB lineage: Bacteria > Pseudomonadota > Gammaproteobacteria > Thiotrichales > Thiotrichaceae > Thiothrix. Next base: position 9,030 of record CAYQTB010000028.1, read on the forward strand.
ACACATAACGCCCCACCACCGCCAAATTCGATGGCGCGTCACTCACCGCAGGCTTTTCAACAATCGCATTCATTGCCACCGACTCACCCGCCGCGAGGGTATGCCCGTTAATATCAACAATACCGTAAGATGACACTTTGCTCATGGGTACAGGTTCGACCATGATTTGGCTATAGCCAGTTTCATCGTACAAATCCAGCATCGCAGTAAGGTTATCTTTGCTCAAATCGCTCGCGGCGTCGTCAATAATCACATCCGGCAACACCACCGCACACGGTTCGTTACCCACGATCGGGTGGGCGCACATAATCGCGTGTCCCAGACCTTTCGCCTGCCCCTGACGGACGTGCATGATGGTCACATCACGCGGGCAAATCGAACGGACTTCATCCAATAACTGGCGTTTGACACGCTTTTCCAGAATGGTTTCCAGCTCAAAACTGGTATCGAAATGGTTTTCGATGGAGTTTTTACTGGAATGTGTGACCAGCACGATTTCCTTGATACCCGCCGCCACGCATTCATTGACTACGTATTGGATTAAGGGCTTGTCAACAATCGGTAACATTTCCTTTGGAATCGCTTTGGTCGCGGGCAACATGCGTGTACCCAGACCCGCTACCGGAATCACCGCCTTGCGGACTTTATGTTTATTCATGAACGAGGTTTCCTTTGAAAGCTAGCAATAAGACGACTACAGTTATTTTATCACTGTTCGGCTAGGGTTATGTCAAAACTTATCGCTGGACGGTTATTTGCCTGCTCAGTCTCCCCAGACGCTCCTTCTTGTCTACAAAAACAAATAATAATTTCATTTTTCCGCCTAAAATGTTAGTATTTGCAAAAAGATTGTCAACAATCATGAGAATCGCACCATGTTAGCACCACACATCCCCGAAGGAACACTCGCCGATGTTGCGTCAACCAAATTAACGCAAGCGATTATCACGGGTGAACTCCTTCAAGGGCAAAAACTGAACGAAGCCGAATTGGCAGAACGTTACGGCATCGGACGAGGTCCCTTGCGCGAAGCCTTACGCCAGCTCGAAGGAATGCGATTGGTCAAACGTATACCACACGCCGGAGCGCGTGTCGTTACCCTTGACCGCGAGATCATGGCGGATTTGTATGCCGTGCGTGAAGCCTTGGAAGGCATGGCGTGCCGTACCGCCGCTTTACGCATGACGGATGCAGAAATCGAAACGCTGCGGGTACTGCTCGAAAAGCACGCCGAGCAAATCGAAGCCACCGACGGGCAGATTTATATCCAAAGCGAAGGCGATTTCGACTTTCATTACCAGATCGCACTGGGCAGCCGTAACCAGATGTTGATCGACCTGCTGGCAGGCGAGTTGTACCAATTGTTGCGCATGTGCCGTTACCGCACCAGCCGACTTTCCGCACGCACGCGCCCCGCTTTGCAACAGCACCGCCATATCGTCGATGCGTTAAGCGCACGCGATGGGGAATTGGCGGAAATACTCATGCGTCGCCATATCAGCGGGGCGTGGAAAAGTATCAGTCAAATGATGGATGAGGAACATGACAACAAAACAATCACTTACTCCCGGTCAAAAACTGCGTCAGGCAGTTAAAGACCACGCTCCCCTGCAATACGCTGCTGCGAACCCGCGATGCTGACCGACCCGGCAGCGCTGGCACGTTTCGAGAAAATCCGCGTGGCAGGTGCATTGCGCATGGGATTGATCAAAACCCCAGAAGAAGCGTTAACCCGTCAGCACACGCCCAAAATCGCGTTTGTTGCACCACCGAGCGATTACGTAGCCTCCAGCGGTAAAACCATCCGTGCTGCTGACATTGATTTGCTAGTACGCGCTTTGTCGATGGGCAAATTGCACCATGCCATGATGGGCACGGCTGCGGCGACGCATTCCCATAAGACAGCTTATGTTCCGCCCGTCAATTCTGTTAGGATACGCGCCTTAACTGAATTGCTGATGGCTTAACCATGAACCGCACAACCCAACTCCAACACGCCCTTGCCGAGCGCATCCTCATCCTTGATGGGGCGATGGGCACGATGATCCAACGCTACAAGTTGGAAGAAGCCGATTATCGCGGTACGCGTTTTGCTGACTGGCATAAGGACATCAAAGGCAATAACGACTTGTTGGTGCTGACCAAACCGGAAGTCATCCGCACGATTCACGGGGAATACCTCGCCGCTGGCGCGGACATCCTCGAAACCAATACCTTCAACGCCACCACCATTTCGATGCATGACTACGACATGCAAGGGCTGTCGTATGAAATCAATGTGGAGGCGGCAAAACTGGCACGTTCCGTCGCTGACGAATACAGCACGCCCGACAAACCGCGTTTCGTCGCAGGCGTACTCGGCCCAACCAGCCGCACTTGCTCAATTTCCCCGGATGTCAACGACCCCGGTTTCCGCAACGTCACCTTCGACGAATTGGTGGTGGCGTACATGGAATCCACCCGTGGCTTAATCGAAGGCGGTGCAGACATTATCCTGATCGAAACCATTTTCGACACACTCAACGCCAAAGCTGCCGTATTTGCCGTCAAGCAAGTATTCGACGAGGACCGGATCGAATTGCCGATCATGATTTCCGGCACGATTACCGATGCGTCAGGGCGCACCTTGTCGGGGCAAACCACCGAGGCATTCTACAATGCACTGGCACACGCCGATGCCATTTCCTTTGGGTTGAACTGCGCCCTCGGTCCCGACCTGCTGCGTCAATATGTCGAAGAAATGTCCCGTGTGTGCGCCTCGCACGTTTCTGCTCACCCCAACGCCGGTTTGCCGAATGAAATGGGCGAATACGACATGGATGGCGCGGAAATGGCAGTGCATATCCGCGAATGGGCGCACAGTGGTTTCTTGAATATCGTCGGCGGTTGTTGTGGCACATCGCCTGCACACATCAAAGCCATTGCCGATGCGGTGGCTGGGATTGCGCCGCGCAAGTTGCCAGAACTGGCGAAAGAATGCCGCCTCTCCGGCCTTGAACCGTTCAATATCGGCGCAAACAGCCTGTTTGTGAACGTCGGCGAACGTACCAACGTCACCGGCTCACTCAAATTCAAGCGTTTGATCAAGGAGGGCAGTTACACCGAAGCCCTGCAAGTCGCACTGGAACAGGTCGAAAGCGGCGCACCCGTGATCGACATCAATATGGACGAAGGCTTGCTGGATGCGGAAAAGGAAATGACGCGCTTCCTCAACCTGATTGCCTCCGAACCCGACATTGCCCGCGTGCCGATCATGGTGGACTCCTCCAAATGGGAAGTCATCGAAGCGGGTTTGAAGTGCATCCAAGGCAAAGGCATCGTCAACTCGATTTCGATGAAGGAAGGCGAGGAAAAATTCATCCATCAAGCCAAACTGGTGCGCCGTTACGGGGCGGCGGTGATCGTGATGGCGTTTGACGAGCAAGGCCAGGCCGATACGCAAGCACGCAAAATTGAAATTTGTTCACGCGCTTACAAGATTTTGACCGAGCAAGTCGGCTTCCCACCCGAAGACATTATTTTTGACCCGAACATTTTCGCAGTCGCCACAGGTATCGACGAACACAACAATTACGCAGTGGACTTTATCGAAGCCACCCGCTGGATACGCCAAAACCTGCCCTACGCGCACATTTCCGGCGGGGTTTCCAACGTGTCGTTCTCGTTCCGGGGCAATAACCCAGTGCGCGAAGCCATCCATAGCGTGTTCCTCTACCATGCGATCAAGGCGGGCATGGATATGGGGATTGTGAATGCGGCGCAAATGGCAATCTACGACGACATTCCGACGGAATTGCGCGATGCAGTCGAAGACGTGATCCAGAACAAGGATGCGGGTGCGACTGAGCGTTTGCTGGAAATTGCGCCAAAATACAAGGGCGATGGCGCGGCGGAAGCCAAAAAGGAAGACCTTGAATGGCGTAACTGGTCGGTGGAAAAACGCCTCGAACACGCACTGGTCAAGGGCATTGATGCGTTCGTGGACGAAGACACCGAAGAGGCGCGGGTGAAACTCGGCCGTCCGCTGCTGGTGATCGAAGGTCCATTGATGGATGGTATGAACGTGGTCGGCGACTTGTTTGGCGCAGGCAAAATGTTCCTGCCGCAAGTGGTGAAATCTGCCCGCGTGATGAAAAAGTCGGTGGCATACCTCGACCCGTTCATGGAGGCGGAAAAAGCGGGTTGTGAGGTGCAGGCTAACGGCAAAATCCTCATGGCGACGGTGAAAGGCGACGTGCATGACATCGGCAAGAATATCGTCGGCGTGGTGTTGCAGTGCAATAGCTACGAGGTGATTGACCTTGGGGTAATGGTTTCCGCTGAAAAAATCCTGCAAGTGGCGCGGGATGAGCAGGTGGACATTATCGGTTTGTCGGGTTTGATTACGCCATCCTTGGATGAAATGGTGCATGTGGCGAAGGAAATGCAGCGTCAGGATTTTCATGTGCCGTTGCTGATTGGCGGGGCGACTACCTCCAAGATTCATACGGCGGTGAAAATTGAGCCGCAGTACAAGAACGACATCGTGGTGTATGTGCCGGATGCGTCGCGGGCGGTGGGGGTGGCGAGTGCGCTGCTCTCCAAAGAGCAAAAACCGGATTATGTGGCAAGCATTCGGGCGGAATACGAGCAGGTGCGCGTGAAGCGGGCGGCGAATCAGACGGAACGTAAGTTGGTGAGTATTGCGGCGGCGCGGGCGAATAAGTTTCAGGCGGATTGGGCGGGGTATGTACCACCTAAACCGAACACCCTCACCCCGCTGGTTTTCAACGATTATCCATTGGGTGAGTTGGTGGAGCGGATTGACTGGACGCCATTTTTCCGTAGTTGGGAATTGGCGGGTAAATTCCCTGCCATTCTGACGGATGAAATCGTTGGCGAGGAATGCACTAAGTTGTATGCCGATGCGCAGGCGATGCTGAAAAAAGTGGTGGATGAAAAGTGGGTGCAAGCCAAGGCGGTGGTTGGGTTCTTCCCGGCGAATACGCAAGGTGATGACGTGGTGCTGTACACCGACGAGAGCCGCAGCCAACAACTAACGGTGTTGCACCATTTGCGGATGCAGATGGAACGTAACGGGCAGCAGCCGAACTTCTGTCTGGGTGATTTCGTTGCTCCGGTGGAATCGGGCAAGGCGGATTGGATGGGTGTGTTTGCGGTGAGTACCGGCTTTGGGATTGAGCCACACCTGAAAGCCTTCCGCGACAAACACGACGATTACAGCGCGATCATGCTGGAAGCCTTGTGCGACCGTCTGGCAGAAGCCTTGGCAGAGCGGATGCACGAGCGGGTGCGCAAGGAATTCTGGGGCTATGCGGCGGATGAAACGCTGGATAATGACGCGATGATTGCCGAGCAATATCAGGGGATCCGCCCTGCCCCCGGCTACCCGGCTTGCCCTGACCATACCGAAAAGGCCACGTTGTGGACGTTGCTGGATGTGGAAACGAATACGGGGATGAGCATTACCGAATCGTTTGCGATGTATCCAGCGGCTTCGGTGTCGGGCTGGTATTTTAGTCACCCGGATGCGCGGTATTTTGGAATTGGGCGGATTGCGCGGGATCAGGTGGAAGATTATGCCAAGCGTAAGGGCATGACGCTGGCGGAAGCGGAGCGGTGGTTGGCTCCGGTGTTGGGGTATGAGGCGTAGTTTTCAAACCGTTTAAGGCAGTAATGACTTGTTTCTGGGCAGATACGAGGTAGTCATTGTAAACAAGGGCGAAACCGATTGCACCAGCACATGTTCCGAACAGGTCATCGGGCGTTTGATCAGTTCGCCATTCATCAATTCAATGCTGTATAAATTTGTGGCAAGCCAGTCATCGACGGTCTTGCGTTTGAGAGCTTACACGATGGGTTTCCTGTTGGTGGTTGCGCTTCCTATTGTATACCCCCCCGTTTTGTACTAAACAATAGGCAGGTTGAAAAATAATGCGGGGGACGCATGGAATCCATCAAGATCAGTGGCAAGTTAACCGGGCAAGACTTTCCACTCAAAACGCACGGCGCTTATGCCGATATTCTCACCATTACCTGCCAACAAGAAATCACGCTGGAAGCCTTACGCAGTGACGGCAAACGTGTCGAACTCAACAACCTTGACCCTGACACCTTAGTCGAACTCGAATTTGAAGGCGGCTTCAAACGTTGGGTGCGAGCGGGCGAACTGCGGGCGCAAGCCACCCAAGAAGCCAGCCGCTCTGCCAGCAACGAATTCATGCTTACCCCCGCCAGTTTTGACGTGAGTCACCAGCGCGGTGTGGTCGGGTTGGTGTTGAAGTTTTTGCGGGTGCTGAACGTTGATCCGGTCAGTCAGATGAGCGATGCCTTGTCTGAGGTGTTAATCGACAAGCTGGAAACCCGCAAAATTCCGCAACCCGGCGTGTATCGCTGCCATAACACCGACCAATTGACGTTGGAATTGGTCACGCAAGCTGCCGACATTGATACCAGCAAGCCGGTCTTGCTGTTTTTGCACGGCACATTTTCCAGCACCGATGGCAGCTTCGGCGAATTGTGGGAATCGCGTCAGGGCTACAACGCCAGCGCTTGGTTGCAACGTTTGTTCGCGCCGTATGGTCGGCAAGTGTTTGCGTTGGAACACCACACCCTTACCGTCAGCCCGGTGCACAATGCGTTGCAAGTGTTGCGCTTATTGCCACCGCACACCCGCTTGCACTTGATTAGCCATTCACGCGGTGGCTTGGTGGGGGAATTGCTGTGTCAAGGTGTGTTGCAGCGTAAAACCCGCGATTCCGCTGATAAATTTCTGGAAAGCGAAGAAATTTTCTCCGAGGCAGAACTCCAGCCGTTTGCCCATCAGGCGCGACAGCAGGATTTTCGAGGCTTGCAGGAAATAGCCACCTTGCTGAGTGAAAAACACATTAAGGTGGAACGCTTTGCACGGGTTGCGTGTCCGGGGCGTGGCACGGTGTTAGCTTCGGAGCGGCTTGAAGACAATCTGTCAGTGATTTTCAATGTATTGAGCTTTATTCCTTCCCCGCGTTTGCAGGTGATAGCGGAATTTGTGCGCATGGTGTTGATGGCAACCGCCCGCAAACGTACCAACCCGCAAGAACTGCCGGGCTTGGAAGCGATGATGCCTGCCTCCCCCTTAGTGCGCTTGCTGAATCGCCCGGATGTGCAACTCGATTCTGACATGACGGTGATTTCAGGGGATATGCGTGCCTCGACGCTATTGGGGCATTTTAAGGAATGGGTCACGCAACGCTTTTTCGGCGAAGAAAACGATTTTGTGGTGAATACGGCTGGCATGTACGGCGGGGCGCGGCGTTTGCGGGGGATGCGCTTTTATTTGGATCAGGGCAATGATAGCAACCATTTCAATTATTTTCGTAAAGGTGAAGTGCGCGACCGTTTGCTCAGTGCTTTGCAACACCCGGATACCGATTTGCGCTTGCGTCCGCTACTGATTGATACACCCGTAGCACGTCCGGCGGCGCGTTCTGGTCGTCACGCGCAAAAAGCCAAACGCAGCACCGTGTATTTTCTACCCGGTTTCATGGGGACGACGCTGCACATCAACGGCACCCCCATTTGGCTGGATATGTCGGCATTGAGTTGGGGGGATTTTTCGCGCCTGCAAATTGACAGTGCTGGGGTGCAAGCCGAGGGCGTGTTGGAAGCACCGTATCGCCCTTTGCTCAATGTGTTAGCGGCTAATCATGCGCTGGTGGAATTTGCCTACGACTGGCGGCGTTCGTTTGCAGAAGCCGGGCGGCGGCTGGCTGAGGCACTGGAACAAGAATTGGATCAAGCCAAAGCCAGCCATAGTAAGCTGGTGGTGCGCTTGCTGGCGCATTCCAGCGGCGGCTTGGTGGCGCTGGCGTTGATGAGCGAAGCGCCAAAATTGTGGCAACGTTTGCGCGAAGAGGCGGATTGCCGGGTGGTGATGCTGGGTACGCCTTTGCAGGGTACGTATATGGCGGTGCAATTGCTGTTAGGGCAACACCGCTTGTTGAGTCTATTGAATCTGCTCGATGGGCAAGTGGATGAGCACGAAGCCAAGGCTCTGGCACAGCAATTTGCGCGTTACCCCGGTGTGTTGGAATTGTTGCCTGCGACGTATTTGCACGAAGAACGCTGGCAGACGCTGTTGGGTGAGGATTTTCACGCTTGGCCTGCCCGCCATTTGCTGGCAGATGCACGGCGGGTACGCGAACAGTTACGTGCGGTGGAGCTGGATACGCAACGCCTGCTGTACCTGTACGGTAAATCCAGCCTGACGCCGGATGATGTGGCGGAATACCAAGGTGGCTGGCGTTTTCATGCCAGTGGTGCGGGGGATGGGGTGAGCTTGTGGGGGGAGTTGCCCGCGAAATTGCCGACTTGGTATTTGCCGGTCGAACACGGGCGCATGGCCAGCCACAGCGAGTATTTTCAGACCTTGCAATATTTGCTGGATGATGGGGTGTCGCGGCAATTGGCAACTCAGCCACCGACCATTGGCAAGGCAACGGGGGCATGGTTGCCGACGATTCGCCGTGAATTGTTTCCCGATGAACAGGAATTGCTGGCGGCTGCCTTGGGCTACCATACGCGCATGACCCAGGAAGAAGTGCGCCCGCCGGTGGAAGTGCGCGTGGTGCATGGCAATCTGGAACAGGTGATGCATCCGGTGGTAGTCGGGCATTACGCGGGGGATACGATCCTCAGTGCGGAAGCCTTGCTGGATAAGCGTTTGCAGGGGCGGCTGGGGGAGTTGCATCGCATGGGCTTGTATCCGGGCGAATTGGGTACATCACACGTATTTCTGAATCCCGGGAAAAAACCGGGGGGCGCGGTCATTGTGGGCTTGGGCGAAGTCGGCAAGCTGACGGCGGGGGAGTTAACCGCCAGTTTCACCCGTGCGATGATGGCGTATTCCCTGAAAATCCGCGAAGCCCTGGAGCAAACCCCGTCGAGTCATTCGCAAGCAGCAACGGAAACCGTGCCGGTGCATGTGGCGACCTTGCTGATCGGGACGGTGGGCGGCGGCAGTGTGACCTTAGCGGATTCGATTACGGCAATTTTGCGGGCGATTGCGCGTGCCAATCAGGCGTTGGATAAGAGCGAACGCGGTTTGCGTCTGCGCTTACAAGTCGTGGAATTCATCGAATTGTACGAAGATCGAGCAGTGGAAGCGGCGCGTTTGGTGCAAGACTTCGTATTGCTGCCGGAATTCTGTAACGATTTCAATGTGAAGAGCCTGATGCAATGCTTGCCGGGGAAACGGCGGCGGGTGATGTATAACGATCCGCCCGGTTGGTGGCGGCGGATTCAGGTGGAAGCGAATGCCGAGGGCTTGAAATATACCGCGCTGACCGATAAGGCGCGTGCCGAGTTGGTATTGCAAGCCACGCAGCGCAAGTTGGTGGATCAGTTTATCGACAAGGCGATCACCTCCAGCGCAGATGACCCGGATACCGGCAAAATTTTGTTTGAATTATTGCTACCCGCAGCAATGAAGGAACAAGCGCCGAATGCTGAAAATGTGGTGATGGTGTTGGACAGTGCCGCGTCTGCCTACCCGTGGGAATTGCTGTACAACCGGCTTGACCACGAATCCCAGCCGCTGGCGGTGCGCTTTGGGTTGGTACGTCAGCTACAGGTGGGGCAATACCGCCAGCACGTGGTCAACCCGTTGGATCGTTCGGCATTGGTGGTTGGCGATCCGCCGGTGAATGGCGAGTTTGTGCGCCTACCCGCTGCCCGGCAAGAGGCTGAAACCGTGGCAAATTTACTGGAATCCAGTGGTTTCAACACTGTTACCCGCGAAATTGGTACGGATTCGCAAGCCATTTTAAAAGCCCTGCATACCGGCGATTATCGGGTGCTGCATCTGGCAGGGCATGGGGTGTACCGCTATCGCCCTAACCCTGAGAGTGACTTGGAAGTTAGTGGCATGGTGTTGGGTGATGGCATTTTCCTCACGCCGGTCGAAATCGGGCAGATGCGCAAAGTGCCGGAATTGGCGTTCATCAATTGCTGCCATCTCGCGCAAATGGATTTCATGAGTGCCGAGGTGCAAACCGCCGTGAGCAGTGACCGCAGCAAATTGGCTGCCAGTTTGGCGCAGGAATTGATTCGCATGGGGGTGCGAGCGGTGATCGCGGCAGGCTGGGCAATCAATGACCGTGCGGCGCAGGTGTTTGCCGAACAGTGTTATCAGGCACTGTTGCAAGGGCATACGTTTGGGATGGCTACCTTGTTGGCGCGGCGCGAAACTTGGCAGCAATACCCGCAAAGCAATACGTGGGGCGCTTATCAGTGTTACGGCGACCCGGATTACAAATTGTTGAGCCGTCAGCCTGATAGCAATGTCGATGACAAGACGCTGGATAGCTGGCGCTTCGTGGCAGAAGTCGAAGTGGTCGCGGAGCTGCAAAACCTGATTCATGCTGCTGACACCGCACAAGCGGGGGACGTTGATTGGTTGCAGGGGCGCTTGCCGCAATTGCACCGAGCGATTCCGGCAGAATGGTTGTCGCACGCGGATATTTTGTATGCTTTAGGACGGGCTTACGCCCAGTTGGATATGTTTATTCCAGCACTGGAGGCGTATCAGGCAGCGCTGGATTCGCCGCAAGCCGATTACCCGGTGATCTTGCTGGAAGACAAAGTGAGTGTACAAACTTCGCTGGCATTGGCATGGGTGCAGGGCAGAGTAGCACCACCGGAATCGCGGCTGGCCGTATCGCCCACCGCATTGATGGCGGATAGTTTCAAAACCCTTCAGTTGCTGGATGGCTTGGGCAATAGCCTACAACGTTTTGAAGAGGTGGGTAAATTCTGGAAACGTGGCGCATTAATGGTAACAGGCGTCAAACGTGCGAATGCCTTGCGTGAGACGGAGTTAGCCTATCAGCGAGCGCATGAGTTTGCTTTGCAGGAAACCCACACGGTGGCAGGGTATCCGCTGATCCATTGGCTGACGTGTAAAGTGGTGCGTTATTTGCGCGGGCATGTCCAACAGTTGGATCGGGAGGAACTCAAGCATTGGTTGGAGCAAGCACGGCAATGTGTCGTGTCGAGCAATCGTGGGGCAGCCTCATTTTTTTCGGGAATTACGCAAGCTGAATACAGCCTACTGAATTATTTAGTCAGCGCCCGTTTGCACGAAACCACTCAGGTGCAACAAGTGGTGGCGGATTATATGCAAGCCGTGGAGCGCGGCGCGGCACCCCGGCAATTACGGTTTGTGCGTGAACATCTGGATTTCTTACGCACCATGTTGAGTGAGTTTCAGGATGCTAGGCCACCATTGCGTCCGTTGGTGATGGCGTTACTAGCGATCGAGGAAAAGCTGACTGTTTAAATCACAGCCATAAAAAAGCCCCCAACTTGGGGGCTTCAGGGTTGCATCAGGTTAGGATTTAGACGATGGAACCATCGGCATTCATTCCTTCCAGCTTCTCGCTTTCTTGCGGGATCATGTGCTCCCGTTTGAGACCTAACAGCAGCAGTAAGGGTGACGCTACCAATACGGATGAGTAAATCCCAAACAGAATCCCGATAGTCAGTGCCAGTGCGAAGTTGTGCAAGGCTTCGCCACCAAACCATAGCATCGCCAACACCATGATTTGGGTCGACAAATGGGTAATAATGGTACGCGACATGGTGCTGGTAATTGCGCTGTCGATAATATTCGGAATGGTTTCATCCCGCATAATACGGATATTTTCCCGAATCCGGTCAAATACCACCACCGATTCGTTCACTGAATAGCCCAGCACTGCCAAAATACCCGCCAATACGGTGAGGTCAAACTGCCATTGGAAGAATGCAAATAACCCAAGGATGATTACCACGTCATGCATATTGGCAATGGCGGCGGAAACCGCAAAACGCCATTCAAAGCGAAAGGCGAGGTAAATAATGATGCCTGCTGCTACTAAAATCAGGGCTAAACCACCGTTTTCATACAGCTCCTGCCCGACTTGCCCGCCGACGAAATCGACTTTACTCAGGGTGACATCCGGTGTGGTGGTTTTCAGCACTCCCATGATTTGCTCACTGACTTGAGCGCTGGAAACACCTTCTTTCAATGGCAAACGGATCAATACATCTTGGGTCGAACCAAAGTTTTGCACCGCTACCTCATGATAGCCCGTGGCTTTGATGGCTTCACGGATAGTGTCGATCGGTGCTGCTTGTGTATAGCGCACCTCCATCACCGTACCGCCAGTGAAGTCGACCCCCAGATTCAGACCGTAGAAAAACAGTGAGAATACTGAGAACAAGAACGTTGCCAGCGAGATAGCCGTCGTGGTTTTGCCATACCGCATAAACGGAATGACTTTTTTAAATGAGAAAAATTCAATCATGGTGTAGCCCCTTAAATCGCCAGTTTTTGCAGACGTGGTTTGTAACCGTAGACGAGATTAACGATCGCCCGTGATACTGTTACCGCGCTGAACATGGAAGTTAAAATCCCCAGACACAACACCACGGCAAAGCCTTTGACAGGACCAGAACCCAATAAAAACAGTGCAATACCTGCAATCAATGTGGTCAGGTTAGAGTCGATAATCGTACCCCAAGCACGTTCATAGCCGACATTAATAGCCGTTTGTGGCGAGGCACCTGCACGCAATTCTTCGCGGATACGTTCGTTAATCAAGACGTTGGCATCAATCGCCATACCCAGCGTCAAAGCGATACCCGCTAAACCCGGCAAGGTCAGAGTCGCTTGAATCATGGAAAGCAGGGCAAACAAGAAGAAGCCGTTAATCGCTAATGCTAGGCTGGAAATAACCCCGAAAACGCGGTAGTAAACCACCATGAATAACACCACCGCAGCAAACCCCCAAACATTGGAGTTAAAGCCCTTTGCGATGTTCTCTTTACCCATGCTAGGGCCCACGGTACGTTCTTCGACGATGTAAACTGGCGCGGCTAATGCACCTGCTCGCAACAATAAGGCAAGGTCACGTGCTTCTTTCGGCGAATCTAGCCCAGTGATCTGAAAACGTTTACCCAATTGCTCCTGAATGCGGGCAACGTTGATGACTTCTTGGGTGGTCTTGCTGGTTTTAACCATTTGCCCGCCGACTTCTTGGGTCTCGATCTTGTTTTCGATGAAGACCACACCCATCAGTTTCTGAACGTTTTCGCCGGTTACTTTGTTGAAACGGGCAGCCCCTTTACCATCAAGCGTAATGTGTACTGCCGGACGGCTATTCTCATCAAAGCCAGAAGAGGCATCAACAATGAAATCGCCGGTCAGCATTACTTGGCGTTTAAGCAAAATCGGGTCGCCGTTACGCTCTTTGTAAAGCTGCGAGCCAAGCGGCGCACGACCGCTTTGTTGCGCTTGTGCCGGGTCATTCTGCTCATCGACTAAACGGAATTCGAGGGTGGCGGTTGCACCCAGAATTTCTTTAGCGCGGGCGGTATCCTGTACACCGGGGAGTTGTACCACGATGCGGTTAGCGCCTTGTTGCTGGATAACCGGCTCGGCTACGCCCAGTTCGTTCACCCGTTTGCGCAGGGTGGTAATGTTTTGTTGCAGGGCAAACTTTTGAATGTCCAGCATCGCGGTCTGCGAAACACTGGCTTGCAAATCGGTAGTGTTAGGCAGCGCGGTAAATTGCAGGCTGTTCTGGTATTCCTTGCCAAATGCCACCATCGCAGCATCGCGACTGGCAGCATCGCGGAATTTTGCCAGTACCGTGTCGCCTTCGCGGGCAATCCCCAAGTATTTGATGTCTCGTTCGCGCAGGAAATCACGGAATTCGTCTTCGTAGCGGTTAATCTGCTTATCCAATGCCGCTTTCATGTCCACTTCCATAAGGAAATGCACCCCGCCGCGCAAATCCAAACCTAAGAACATGGGGTTAGCATTCAATGCGCGTAACCAGCTAGGGGTGGAAGGGGCAAGGTTTAGCGCTACCACAAACTGATCACCGACCGCTGCTTTCAAGGCTTCAGACGCTTTGAGTTGCACATCGGTGTCTTCAAAGCGGAACAAGGCCTGTTGACCGTTGTTTTCACTGGCACGAATGGTTAAGCCTTGCGCCTGTAATGCTTGCTCGAAGCGCTGCATGGTTGCCGGGTCGATAGCCTGTTCGACTTTAGGGCTTAACTGCACCGCCGGTTCAGACGGGAAAAAGTTAGGGATAGAGTAGATTACCCCGATCAGCAGCACGACTGCGATCATGAGGTACTTCCAGAGTGGATAGCGATTCATTGTTATAGGATTCCGTGTGGGGTTGGAGGTGAGGGGAAAAATCCCCCCACTTGCCGTTTACGCGCCTTTCATCGTGCCTTTCGGCATGACAGAAGCAACAGCCTGTTTTTGTACTTTGATGGTGACATTATCAGCAATTGTCAATTCCACGAAGTTATCACTGATACCGGCAACTTTGCCAAGCACTCCGCCGCCAGTCACGATTTCATCGCCTTTACTCAGTGCCTCCAGCATCAGTTTATGTTCTTTGGCACGTTTTTGCTGTGGGCGGATAATCATGAAATACATAATGGCGAAAAATACGCCCATCATCAGCAGCATTTCCAGCCCACCACCTGCTGGAGCGGCTGCACCCTCGGCATGAGCGTTTGATATCAGAAAGTCCACGTTCAATCTCCTTGAATATTAGTGTCAGCGGCTATTATGCCACCTCCCATGAAAAAGCGATAACCTGTTTCAGGTCATCCAGTTGCATCCTGCACATCAAAACCCGGTCGATGCCAAGGGCAACGCCCGCACATTTTGGTAAGCCATCTTCGAGTGCCGCAAGAAACCGTTCATCCACGGGTATGTCATGCCCGCGAGTCTTGGCATCTTGTACCAGAATTAAGCGATTCTGTGCTGAATCGGTTTGTTCCTGATAACCATTGCCGAGTTCCACTGCACCTAAATAGACCTCAAAACGTTCCGCAACCGCTTGCCCATCTACCTGCTGTACGGTTGCCAGCGCCCGTTGAGTGGCGGGGTAATGGTACAAAAACGTCAATTGATCAACGGGGAATTGCGTTTCCACACAATGGGTTAATAGCAAATCCCGCCAAGCTTGCACCGGCATGTCACCGCTGATGGCGATACCGTGCGCTTGCGCACAAGCGGATAATTCGGCTGCTGTGGCAAGATGGGGATCAAGCTGCACCGTTTCAAGGAATGCCTCACGATAACTGCAAAAACGCGGGAGTTTTTGCAGGTGCGGCATGAGTATATGCAATAAGTCGGCGACTTCGTGCATTAATTGCTGCCAAGTAAAACCCAGCCGATACCATTCTAGCATGGTGAATTCGGGGTTATGGCGTGTGCCGCTTTCGTCCCGTCGCCACACTTTGCACAGTTGGTAAATGTCACCGGAACCCGCTGCCAGTAAGCGCTTCATGGGGTATTCCGGCGAGGTATGCAAATAACGCAAACCCTGCGGCGTATTCACGCTGAAACTGTCAATGAACGGATCGGTATTGCCCGCTTGCGAGAGTGCTGGCGTTTCGACTTCCAGTACCTTGCGTTCGGCAAAAAAAACGCGCACCTGCTGGTTCAGGGATGCGCGTTCGTGCAAAGCGGTTAGATTCACGCTTTAACGCGGGAAACGTATTCGCCCGTGCGGGTGTCGATTTTGAGGATTTCGCCTTCTTCCATGTAAAGCGGTACTTTTACGACTGCGCCAGTTTCCAAAGTGGCAGGTTTAGTGCCGCCTGTAGCCGTATCACCACGGACACCAGGATCGGTTTGGGTGATTTTCAATTCCGCAAAGTTAGGGGGGGTGACTTGAAGCGGTACGCCGTTCCACAAGGTAACAACGCATTTTTCATTACCCTTGAGCCATTTGACCGCATCGCCCATCGCGGCTTCACTGGCTTCGAGTTGATCGAATGAGGTGCTATCCATGAATGTCCACACGCTGCCGTCGGTATAGAGGTATTCCATATCACGGTCTTCCACATCAGCACCTTCGACCGTTTCCGTGGATTTGAAGGTTTGCTCAATGGTGCGCCCACTTTTGAGGTTACGGACACGGGCGCGAGTGAAGGCTTGCCCTTTGCCGGGTTTGACGAAATCACTTTCTACGACAGTGTAAGGGTCGCCGTTGATGATAATTTTCACACCAACACGTAAATCATTTGCACCATAGGTAGCCATTGTCCATCTCCAAAATCGTTCATAGCCAAAATAGCCCGCTATGATAACCGGAATCCCGATAAAAAATCAGGTAGAAATTGGCATGGTTGAGCCGTTATTGTGTAAAGGTGACGATTTTAACTCTTGGGATATTGCCTATGTTGCTTTATAAACAATCGCAGACAGGCGCTTGGCAGCGTGAGTTGGCGGGGGCGGTGCGTGATCCGCTCATGCTGATGCAGGTATTGGGATTGGACGCAAAACGTGTGAGCACGGATGCTGCTCGCCAATTCCGCCTACTCGTTCCGCACAGCTACATGGCGCGGATGCGGAAAGGCGATTGGAACGATCCGCTGTTACGCCAGGTGTTGCCATTGGATGCTGAGTTGGAAGTGGTTGAAGGTTTCAATCACGACCCCGTGGGTGATAATCAGGCGCTGGTAGCCGATGGTGTATTGCACAAATATCACGGGCGGGTACTGTTGGTGACGACGGGCGCGTGTGCGGTGCATTGCCGTTATTGTTTTCGGCGGCATTTTCCTTACAGCGACTCGAATCCGGTGAAAGCGGCGTGGGAGGGGGCGTTGGCGTATATCCGAGCGAATACCGGTGTATGCGAGGTGATTTTGAGCGGTGGTGATCCGCTGACACTGGCTGATGAACGTTTGGCGTTTTTTTTCAAGCAGTTGAATGGTATTTCTCATGTAAGGCGGGTGCGGTTTCATACCCGTTTGCCGGTGGTGTTGCCGTCGCGGGTTGATGCGGGATTTTTGCAGGTGTTAGCCACTATCCGCCAGCAAGTGGTAATGGTGATTCATGCCAACCATGCGCAGGAGTTGGCGGCAGATGATGTGCGCCAAGCGTTGGCTGCTTTGCACTCAGCGGGTGCGACGTTATTGAATCAGGCGGTGCTGTTAAGCGGGGTGAATGATAGTGTGCAGGCGCAAGTGGATTTGAGCGAAACCTTGTTTGCTGAGCGGGTCTTGCCGTATTACCTGCATGTGTTGGATCGGGTGGTAGGGGCAGCACATTTTGAAGTGGCGGAAACCGAGGCTGTCAGGATTCTGGAAGGAATGCGCCAACAGTTGCCCGGTTTCCTTGTGCCGAAATTGGTGCGCGAAGTGGCAGGAGAGAAAGCCAAAACGCCGCTTTTCTAGCTACGCTTACTGTTGCTTGCGGAAATCCCAGGGAGCTTGCGGATTGTTGTCGCGCCATAGGCCGCGTTTGGCTTTACGCGCTTGTTTTTCCGCAGCGGCATACGCGGCTTGGTCGTCAGCACTTTGCTCTTTAGCGTATGCGTCATAATGCCAAGCGCAACCGGCTTTGATTTGTTCCAGCGCCACATCTTTGCCTTCTACCGTGACTTTGCCAATCACGCGCCCGTAACGGTCGAGTTTGTACGCTTCGACTTCGGCAGTGAGATTAACACTGCGGGTCATGAGCATTTCCTTGCATTTTTGCCCATGCGCTTGTTTGGCTTCTGGGGCATCAATCCCTTGTAGGCGGATTTTGTAATGGCGTTTGTTACTGGCTAACACGGTCAGGGTGTCGCCATCGCTAACCCCGACTACACGCCCTTGCGCCAACATTGTGCCAGCATCGGTAATGTGCGTGTCCGGTGGCAGTTGCGCTTGCAGTTTATTATCCGGTTGCACCTCGAAACGGTCGATACAGCCGCTCAATAGCAGCACACTGAAGGTAATTAGCAGCGATTTTTTCAAAACAGACTCCGAGTGTAAGAGTAAATAACTATTTTTCCATATTTATCACGGGTAAGCACACAATTCCTG
>CAYQTB010000029.1:0-26667 GCA_964420315.1 uncultured Thiothrix sp.
CGAGGACGAGGAGGGGAGAGCCGAGGTGAGTGACGGCGGCTTGTTGTTGGGGGTTGAGTCCGTTCATACGACTAGTAAAACACTACGAGTCATTACCGAACCTCCATCCTGGTTTCAAGGATATAAATGTTTTCTAAAAAATTGCTTTTTCCAAAAAATTCATTTCGACTCATCAGAACAGATTGTAATGCAAATACTTTTCCATGCTGAGCAAAAACTGCAATAGCCTCTAACAACGTGCTTTTGCCACTATTGTTCTTCCCCACGATAAGGTTTACCCGTCCCAGTGAGGGGATGGTCAAGTCTTCAAAGCAGCGGAAGTTTTTGATGTGTAAGCTGTCGAGCATGGCGTTTGTCCTTCATCCATAGGTCCCCAAACTATAGCAAGTTTCGTGCAGGGGCAGTAACAAGTGGGTGTATAATGCGCCACATGAAAAACATTGCAAGCCTGACTGACCTAAACTTTCACCATGTGTTGGCGGAAACACCCGGTGTCGCACTGGTGTTTTTTACTGCACCCAACTGCGGTGCATGTCGCAATCTTAAGTTGGCACTGAGTCGGTATTTGCACGAATACCCCGCCTTGCCAATGTTTGAAGTGGATGCCGTTCACAACGGCGGGCTGGTGAATGCGTTGGAAATTTTCCATCTGCCAGCCACTTTTTTGTACGTCGATGGGCATTATCACTGCGAGTTACGCTGTGAGCCATTGCCTGCGCGGATTCATGTCGCGATTCAAACAGCGCTTGCCCAGCCTGCTGAGGATGAACCTTGAACATAGATTTAGAAACTGGTTTATTGGATAGCGCCCGTCAATGTCCATCCCCCAATCACGATGAACGCCCACTAGGTTGCTTCCCTGAGTTAATCGTTTTGCACAACATTAGCCTGCCACCCTGCGAGTTTGGCGGGTCATGGATCGACCACTTGTTTACCAATCAACTGGACCCTACTGCTCACCCGTTTTTTGCTGAGATTTTTCACTTGCGGGTGGCGAGTCATCTGTTAATCCGGCGAAATGGCGAGCTTGTCCAGTATGTACCCTTCCATAAACGCGCTTTTCACGCGGGCGTGTCAAACTATCGGGGTAGGAATCAATGCAACGACTTTTCGGTGGGTATAGAAATCGAAGGGTCGGATTTTGAGCCATTTGCCGAAGCACAATACGTTCAGCTTGAAGCCCTGCTTCCCATTTTAGTGGATGTTTATCCATCGCTAAGTTTGGCTGATATTACAGGTCACGAACATATTGCGCCGGGGCGTAAAACCGATCCGGGTCCATTTTTTGACTGGAGGCGCTTGAGTGATGCACTGGGAGTGGTGTTACCCGCCTGAATAGTACCAGCGAAGTGTTGTATAAATCCAACACTTGGGGGTAGAAAATATTCAATGTGGTAGAAATCTAGCATTCTTCCTATACTGAGAGTGTGTCACACCTATGTGACATATTGTTATGCTTCCTATAACCATCACTAATTGAGGGAACCCTATGAAAACGAATTTTACACCGTCTTGTTTGTCCGCCCAGCTTTGCCGTGCTTTGCTATTGCTCCCCTTGATGTTAGGCAGTGCTGCTGTTCGCGCAGAAACGCCCCCCCCTACTGAAGGTGCGGTAACACCACTTCCAGCGGGAGCTTGTCCGCTGAACAGTGGCGGGTCTTCACTATTGGGTACGGAATGGCGTTTGCTGTCTGTTTACGGTAACAAGGTTCCCGATGAATTAAACATTGGTATGAAAGTGGGTGAAACCGTTCTTGTTGGGTTTGGTGGGTGCAATGCGTATGCTGCGAACTTTAAACAGGTCGGGCATACCGGTTTCATGATTACGGGCATTGATAAGGGGCGTGAGGGTTGCCCAATATTACGCCCCGGTGCAGGTCAGCAGACCATCAATGTTGGGGATTGGGAAGGGGCTTATCTGCGCACTTTGCAGCGTGCGGGCAGTGTCGAAGCCATTGGTAATACCCTGCATTTGTATAACCGTAGCGGTGAGCCTTCGGTTATTTTTGGTAAGAAGTTCGGTAGTGCGGATGCCGATCAGCCCGAAGCTGCCCCACCTGCTGAAGAGAAACCAGCGACTACTACCAATTAATGCATTTTAATGCATTGCTATTTTGGTTTGAAACGCCTGCCAGCGTGTAAAACAGCATAGGTTGAGGTCAAAAACAGTGGTATGCTATAACGCTTTTTTAGCTTTCAACGTGCAGGAGAAAAGCGGCATGTTTTCCAGTCAGATGACAATCGCAGGTTACGATAATGAATTGTGGAGTGCTATGCAGTCCGAGGTGCGCCGTCAGGAAGAGCACATTGAGCTGATTGCCTCCGAAAACTACACCAGCCCGCGTGTAATGGAAGCACAAGGCTCGGTGCTTACCAATAAATACGCGGAAGGGTATCCTGCCAAGCGTTACTACGGTGGTTGCGAATACGTCGATACCGCAGAACAGCTTGCGATTGACCGGGTGAAGCAATTGTTTGGCGCGGATTATGCCAACGTGCAACCCCATTCCGGTTCGCAAGCCAATGCAGCGGTTTACATGGCTCTGTTAAACCCCGGTGATACGGTGTTGGGCATGAGCTTGGCGCATGGTGGTCATCTGACGCATGGGGCAAAAGTTAACTTCTCCGGCAAGATTTACAACGCGGTTCAATATGGCATTACCGACGAAGGCTACATTGATTATGCCGAAGTCGAGCGTCTGGCGGTGGAACATAAGCCTAAAATGATCGTGGCAGGGTTTTCAGCGTATTCTCGTGTCATTGATTGGGGCAAATTCCGTGAAATCGCGGATAAAGTCGGCGCCTATTTGATGGTGGATATGGCACACGTTGCGGGTTTGGTTGCCGCTGGCGTATACCCTAGCCCAGTGCAAATTGCTGACGTGACCACTTCTACCACGCATAAAACCTTACGTGGTCCGCGTGGCGGCATT
The DNA here is from genome assembly GCA_964420315.1 of uncultured Thiothrix sp. Taxonomy (GTDB): domain Bacteria; phylum Pseudomonadota; class Gammaproteobacteria; order Thiotrichales; family Thiotrichaceae; genus Thiothrix. The sequence continues at coordinate 2,934 of CAYQTB010000029.1, forward strand.
ATTCTGGCAAAAGCGAACCCTGAGTTGGAAAAGAAATTCAACTCGTTGGTATTCCCCGGTATTCAAGGCGGCCCCTTGATGCATGTCATTGCCGCAAAAGCGGTAGCTTTCAAAGAAGCACTGGAGCCTGAATTCACCGTTTACCAACAGCAAGTGGCTAAAAACGCAAAAATCATGGCGGAAACCTTGAAGGGGCGTGGCTACAAGATTGTGTCGGGTGGCACTGATAACCATTTGATGCTGATTGACCTGGTCGACAAAGGTATTACGGGTAAAGCGGCGGATGCGGCGTTAGGTGCAGCGAATATCACCGTTAATAAAAACTCAGTACCGAATGACCCGCAATCACCGTTTGTCACCAGCGGTATCCGTGTGGGTACGCCAGCGATTACCACCCGTGGTTTCAAGGAAGCGGAATGTACTCAATTGGCGAACTGGATGGCGGATGTGTTGGATAATGTCGAAGATACAGCCACCATTAACCGGGTAAAAGCGCAAGTGCTCAGTATTTGTGAGCGTTTTCCCGTATACCGTTCCAGTAGCTTTGGCGATCATCCGGCGTAATCTAGGATGCGTTGCCCCTTTTGCGGTGCAGATGACACGCGGGTCGTTGACTCGCGTTTAGCCAATGACGGCGATCAAGTGCGCCGTCGACGGCGCTGCTCGGTTTGCGATGAGCGCTTCACCACTTACGAAGTGGCAGAACTGACGATGCCCCGCGTGATTAAATCCAATGCGGCGCGTGAACCTTTTGACGACGATAAATTACGTGGCGGCATTATGCGGGCGTTGGAGAAGCGTCCGGTGTCGATAGACCGTATCGAAGCAGCATTGAGTCATATCCGCAAACGCATCCTGATTAGTGGGGAGCGCGAAGTACCCTCCTCCATGATTGGCGAATTGGTCATGGATGAATTACGTCAATTGGATGAAGTCGCCTATATTCGCTTTGCTTCCGTATATCGCCGCTTCGATGCCATTGAAGAGTTCCGCAATATGATCGAACATCTGGAAAGTGACCCCAGCCCAGAGCAACGCAACCGCCAGATTAATTTACTGCCGATTCCCCCCAAGGCATGAGTTTTACCCCAGACGATCACCGTTACATGGCGCACGCGCTGCAACTGGCGCAGCGCGGCTGGTACACCACGCAACCGAATCCACGTGTGGGGTGTGTGATTGTGCGTCATGGGCAAATTGTCGGTGAAGGCTGGCATGAACGTGCCGGAGAACCTCACGCCGAAATCCACGCCTTGCGCATGGCAGGTGAGGCAGCCCGTGATGCCGATGTCTACGTTACATTAGAGCCATGTTCACATTATGGGCGTACCCCGCCGTGTGCTAATGCTTTATTGCAAGCGGGAGTAAAGCGCGTCGTGGCGGCGATGGTGGACCCGAACCCATTGGTCGCAGGCAATGGCTTGAAACTATTGGGTGATGCCGGTATTGAAACAGCTTCTGGTTTGCTAGAAAGTGAGGCACGGGCATTGAACCCCGGTTTCATTAGCCGCATGGAGCGTAATCGCCCGTATGTGCGGGTGAAAATGGCGATGAGTCTGGACGGACGTACCGCAATGGAATCCGGTGAAAGTGTGTGGATTACCGGGGAAGCGGCGCGGCGTGATGTGCAGTTGCTACGGGCGCAGGCAGGTGCGGTGTTAACCGGCATTGGCACGGTGCTGGCAGATGATCCATCCCTCAATGTACGCCTGACTGCGGACGAGTTAGGTATTGCGGGCAAGGTGCGTCAGCCGGTGCGGGTGGTGCTGGATTCGGCGTTACAATTCCCATTGAATGCCAAGTTGCTCGAATTACCGGGTGAAATTCGGCTATATACGTGCAGTCATGACGCGCAAAAAATGGCGCTGTTAGCGCAGGCTGGGGTTATTATCCGCCAGTTTTCGGGTCAACAATTGCATTTGCCTGAGGTCATGGCGGCATTGGTCGAGGATGGTATTACCGAAGTCCACGTCGAAGCGGGTGCAGCGTTGGCGGGTGCGTTCGTGGGACAAGGTTTGGCAGATGAACTGGTTATCTACCTTGCGCCACACCTGATGGGGTCTAACGCCCGCCCTTTGTTCCATTTGCCGACGATTGCCCACATGAGTGAGCGTATTCCGCTGGAAATTCGCGATATTCGCGCAGTGGGTCAAGATTGGCGTATTATTGCCAGCCTGAAACCAGAGGTGAAAAACTGATGTTTACCGGCATTATTGAAGCTATTGGCGCAATCCGCGATATGCAGCCCAAGGGCGGTGATATGCGCCTGACGATTGCGACCGGCAAGTTGGACATGCGCGATGTGGCACTGGGCGATAGTATTGCGGTCAATGGCGTGTGTTTGACCGCAGTGGCGTTGGATAGTGGCAGTTTTAGCGCGGATGTTTCGCGCGAAACCCTGTCCTTAACCAGTCTTGGGCATTTGGTGCGCGGTTCTAAGGTCAATCTGGAAAAAGCCTTAACCTTGCAAACCCGCCTCGGTGGGCATTTGGTCAGTGGGCATGTGGATGGTTTGGGCGAGGTGATTAGTCGTCATGACGATGCACGTTCAGTGCGTTTTAGCATCCGCGCTCCGGCAGCGTTGGCAAAGTACATTGCTGCGAAAGGTTCAATTACGCTGGATGGCGTTAGTCTGACTGTCAATAAGGTCGAAGGCAGCACCTTTGAACTCAATATTGTGCCGCACACCTTGCAAGAAACCATCCTTGCTGATTACCGCAGCGGCACACCGGTCAATCTGGAAGTCGATGTGATCGCTCGTTATCTTGAACGTTTGTTGCTGGGTGATAATGCCGCTGAGATGACGCCTCACAGCAGCGCGATTACCGAAGCATTCCTTGCCGAACACGGCTTTATGAAGTGAGAAACCATGCAATTCAACACCACAGAAGAGATTCTTAAAGACCTCGCAGAAGGCAAAATGGTCGTTATCGTTGACGACGAAGACCGCGAAAATGAAGGCGACCTGTTGATGGTTGCGTCCCTGACTCGTCCTGAAGACATTAATTTCATGGTCAAAGAAGGTCGCGGCTTGGTGTGCCTGACTTTGACTCGCGAGCGTTGCAAGCAATTGAATTTGCCGTTGATGATTTCCGCGACCGATGAAGAACACCGTACCAACTTCACCGTGTCAATTGAGGCGGCTGAAGGCGTCACCACGGGCATTTCGGCTTATGATCGGGCGCACACGGTGCGTACTGCGGTGGCACCGAATGCGAAACCTGCTGATATTGAGCAGCCTGGGCATATTTTCCCGTTGATGGCACAGCCGGGCGGTGTGTTGACCCGCGCAGGGCATACCGAAGCGGGTTGCGATTTGGCGCGTTTGGCAGGATTTGAACCGGCGGCGACGATTGTTGAAATTCTCAACGAAGATGGCACGATGGCACGCCGCCCTGATTTGGAGATTTTCGCCGAAAAGCACGGCTTGAAAATGGGTAGCATCGAAGACTTGATTCGCTACCGCGTGCAACATGAAAAAACGGTCGAGCGCGTGTTTGAAAAAGAGGTGCAAACCGAATACGGCGTATTCCATTTAGTCGCGTATCAGGAACAAGCTAAGCATGACATTCATTTGGCGCTGGTCAAAGGCGACGTCGGTGCTGATGATACCGTGTTGGTGCGGGTGCACTTGGAAAATGAATTGTGCGACCTGTTGGCATTGGCAGAACCGGGTTGTGGCTGGCCATTGCGCGGCGTGATGCAGCGGATTGAACGTGAAGGCAAGGGGGTGATTGTCATTTTGCGCGAACCGATTCAGACGCAAGATGTGCTGAAACGTTTGAAAGGGTTTGAATCTCAGGCAGTAGCGCAGGACAATACCCGCTCTTCACCGGCTGAATTAAAAACCTACGGCATTGGTGCGCAAATCTTGTCGGATTTGGGCGTACACCGGATGCGTGTTATGAGTGCGCCGCGCCGTTTACACGGCATTGCCGGTTTCGGTTTGGAAATTGTGGATTATGTTCAGGATTAAGTGTCATTTTGCTCCCTGAGCGGAGCCGAAGGGATTCTTATATCGTTCTTTAATAATGAGTTAGGATGGTTCAATGAGCTTCAATGTCATCGAAGGTGATTTTGCACCCCAAGAAGCCAAGTACGGCATCGTCGTCGCGCGTTTCAACAGTTTTATCGTCGAAAGCCTGCTGGCAGGTGCGGTGGATGCGCTTAAGCGTCATGGTGGAGTGAAAGAGGAAGACATCGACGTGGTGCGTGTTCCGGGGGCGTATGAGCTTCCGTTAGTGGCGCAGGCGATGGCGGCAAATGGTGATTACGACGCTATTATTGCGTTGGGCGCGGTGATTCGTGGCAGTACCCCGCATTTTGATTACGTAGCGGGTGAGGCTTCCAAAGGCTTAGCGCAGGTGGGTTTGAGCCATGAATTGCCGGTTATTTTTGGCGTGTTGACCACGGATACGATTGAGCAATCTATCGAACGCGCTGGCACGAAAGCGGGCAATAAAGGCGCTGAAGCGGCGCTGTCGGCGATTGAAATGGTTTCCTTGCTGCGTAAGATTAGGAAATAAATACAGATGGCAGGATACAAACCCCTCTCGGAGTCCCAGCAGTTAATCGCGCGTCGCCGAGTGGCGCGGCGTTTGGCGATGCAAGGAACCTACCAGTGGTTAATTACTGGCAACGGCTTCCACGACGTTTACGTGTATTTTCAGGAAGAACAGGAGTTAGCCGCCGACTTTCGCAAGTGTGACGCGGCATTTTTTCATAAATTGATGCGCTGCGCGATTGAAGGGGGCGAGGAGCTGGAAAACCGGATTACGCCGTACCTGGATCGTACCTTGGCACAAGTTGACCCCATTGAGCACGCGGTATTACGCGTGGCTACGTGTGAGTTTCTCAATCATATTGAAACACCTTACAAAGTCGTGGTGAACGAGTACGTGAATCTGGCGAAAAAGTACGGTGCGGAACAATCCCATAAATTTGTGAATGGGGTGTTGGATAAAGTGGCGACACAAATTCGTCCAATGGAGTCTCAAGCCAACCGCTAACGTGTTAGCGCGGGTTTGCTGCAAAAACCTTCCATCGGCTCTACACATTTTCTGCACATCTTCGCGTTATGCTTATCAACGTATTTAACCAGAAGATAAACAGGAGTGTGATGCATCATGAGCCTTGGAGCAGCAACGGTTAAAAATGATAATAAATCTCCCTTGCTATTGCGGCAGGGGTTGCATTCCCGGCGTTTGCGTGCCCCGCAAGTCCAGCGTGAAGAGCGGATGCAGCGTTGGCAGCATCGCTTGGAACGGCTGTTTGCCCGACAGGTGTATTGAGAGCGTGTTTCGTTTAGTATTCACTATTCCAATGAATAGGAAGAATGACTGTTTATGCTAGAGCGAATGTTGCCTCTTTTGTTTACGTCACTGCTGTTGTCGGCTTGTAGTGGCGTTCCCGGTGTGGTCGAGCAACCCAAAATATCCATCCAAAATGTTAGTTTGCAGGAAGTTTCCCTGTCACAAGGAACGGCGATCGTGACGCTCAATGTAGCGAATCCGAACGCCTTCCCGATTCCTTTAAAAGGCATCCAGTACGGTTTAAGCTTGAACGGTCGCCAAGTAGCCAGCGGGGATCAGGCGCAGGAAATGAGCATTGGGGCACGCCAGGAAATGCCGGTGAATATTCCGGTGCGCTTGGATTTTATGCAATTGCTGCAACTGGCTCCCGAAGCCTTGCAAACCCGTAGTTTGCGTTATGACTTGAGCGGCGCGGTAAAATTGCCGTTTATTAGCGTGCCGTTCCAACGCCAAGGCGGGGTAGGGGTACGTCAATGAGTATCAAGTCCGACCATTGGATTCGCCGCATGGCAACCGAACAGAGCATGATTGAGCCATTCGAGCTTGGGCAGGTGCGCACTGCCAACGGCGGAAAAATCGTATCCTACGGTACTTCCAGTTACGGTTATGACGTGCGTTGTGCTAACGAATTCAAGATTTTTACCAATATTAACAGCACCATCGTTGACCCGAAGAACTTTGACGAAAAGAGCTTTGTGGATTTCAAGGGTGATGTTTGCATTATCCCGCCCAACTCATTTGCACTGGCGCGGACGGTGGAGTATTTCCGCATTCCACGCAGCACATTGGTGGTGTGTTTGGGTAAATCGACGTATGCACGTTGCGGAATAATTGTGAATGTAACGCCTTTGGAACCCGAATGGGAAGGTCATGTGACGCTGGAGTTTTCCAACACAACGACGCTACCTGCGAAAATATACGCCAATGAAGGTGTGGCACAAATGCTGTTCTTCGAGTCGGATGAGGTGTGTTCCACGTCCTACAAAGACCGTGGCGGCAAATACCAAGGGCAAACCGGCGTCACCTTGCCGAAGACGTAGCTGCTAATTTCCCCAGCACATGGCTGACGGCGACGAATGCAAAACTCGCCGTCACCGTTGTCACCGAACCGATGCCTCCCGCGCAACTCAAATCACACGCACTTGCACCTTCTGCCCGTTCCGGCAACGTCATCGCTTCCTCCGACCACACGGCAGGCACGTCAAAACGGCGTTTGGGGTTGCTGCTGAAGCCATAATGCTGGCGCAGTTCCTTGCGCACTTTGGAAAGCAGAGGGTCTTGCAAGGTTTTGGTCAAATCGGTCAGGCGGATTTTGGTCGGGTCTTTTTGCCCACCCGCACCACCGGCGGTAATCAGGCGGATTTTGTTACGGCGACAATAAGCGATCAAAGCGGCTTTGGTGCGGGCATTGTCGATGCAATCCAACACGTAATCGAAGTCGGGTTTCATGAGAGTCGCTAGGTTATCCTTGTCGATAAAATCCTCAACGGGATGCACACAACAAGCAGGATTTATGTCGAGGCAACGCTCTTGCAATACGGCAACTTTGGCGCGTCCAATCGTACTGTCGAGGGCAGGTAATTGGCGGTTGATATTGGATTCGGCAACGTTGTCGAGGTCGATCAGGGTCAGTGTGCCGATGCCGCTGCGTGCTAAGGCTTCCACCGCCCACGAACCCACGCCACCCACGCCAATGATGCAAACGTGCGCAGCGGTGAAGCGGTTAAACGCCGCCTCACCGTAAGTACGGATGATGCCGCCAAACCGACGGCTAACATCCATTGCTATCATTATGCTGCGTAAGGATCGCGCAGAATAATGGTCTGGTCGCGATCCGGCCCTGTCGAAATAATGTCGATAGGCGTTTCCACCGCCTCCGCCAAACGCGCCAAATACGCCTTAGCATTGGCAGGCAGTGCATCATAACTGGTCACGCCAAACGTGGATTCAGTCCAACCCGGCATGTCTTCGTAGATAGGCTCGCAACGCGCGAACTCATCCGTGTCCACGGGTGGAACATCAAGGATCTTGCCATCCAGCTTGTAGGCGGTGCAAATCCGTACCGTTTCCAAACCATCCAACACGTCCAGCTTGGTGATGCACAGCCCGCTGATGGAGTTAATGTGCATGGCGCGGCGCAATGAGACCGCATCGTACCAACCACAACGGCGCGGACGACCCGTGGTAGAACCAAATTCATTACCTTGCTTGGCAATATAAGCGCCCACGTCATCAAACAATTCAGTCGGGAATGGCCCAGAACCCACGCGGGTGGTGTACGCTTTGGTGATACCGAGGATGTAATCAAGGTTACGCGGACCAATACCCGAACCCGTGCAAGCGCCGCCAGCCGTGGTGCTGGAGGAAGTCACAAACGGATAAGTGCCGTGGTCGATGTCCAGCAACGTGCCTTGTGCGCCTTCCAGCATCACGTCCTTGCCCGCTTTGCGCAGTTCCGCCAACCGGTTGGGAATATCGGTAATCATCGGTTTGATGATTTCTGCCATTTGCATCGCTTCGGCAAGTACCGCATCGGCATCAACGGTGTCGCACTTGAAGTAATGTTTCAGCATGAAATTGTGGTATTCCATGATGCCGCGCAGCTTGGTTTCAAACTGTTCTGAGTTCAGCAGGTCGCCAACGCGCAAACCACGGCGGGAAATTTTGTCTTCGTAAGCCGGACCAATGCCACGCCCGGTGGTGCCGATGGCTTGTTTGCCACGCGCTTTTTCACGCGCTGCATCCAAAGCTACGTGGTAAGGCAGGATCAATTGGCAGCTTGCGGAAATTTTCAAACGCTCACGCGCTGGAACGCCACGCGCTTCCAGCATGGTGATTTCTTTGAGCAGTGCATCGGGAGCGAGTACCACGCCGTTACCGATCATGCACTCCACGCCTTCGCGCAAAATGCCGGAAGGCACCAAATGCAGCACGGTTTTTTCACCGTTGATAACCAAAGTATGCCCAGCATTATGCCCGCCTTGAAAACGTACTACGGCGGAGGCATTTTCAGTCAGCAGATCCACGATCTTGCCTTTGCCTTCATCACCCCACTGCGTGCCCAATACAACGACGAATTTTCCCATGTCAGTCTCGCTCTCTCGCTCAAATGTGCCAAAAGGTGTTGGTAAAGATTAAACAGCCACGACGTTCCAGTGACCGTCTTGCTGAATGATGTGTTGGCTGCAACCTAATGCTGCCGCGTCATGTGTTTGCCCATCCAGCGCCCGGATAACCCGTTGTTGCTGACTACGCAATGTCCGAATCAGTTGTTCCAGTGCCGCATCTTGTACGGCTGGCGCGAAAATACTGGCGTTAGCGCTGCGTTGCTGGTGTGGCAAGGCAAACATCGCCAAGGTGCGCAAATCGGTGCTGAAACCGGTGGCAGGGCGGGGGCGCCCAAAGGCTTCGCCAATGCCGTCGTAACGCCCACCGCGTGCGACTTCACGCCCCATGCCTGATGTGTAAACACCGTACACAATGCCGGTATGGTAGTCGTAACCACTCAATTCAGCCAGATCAACATGAATTTGGCAGGTGGGGAAGTGTATTGCTATCCGTGTGGTTAGGGTGCGCAAATAGCTTAGGGCATCCTGAACGTCGTTCGGCGCAGTCGCAAACAATGCGGCAGCTTGATCGAGTACATCAACCGCCCCATTCAGGCGTGGCAATTGTTGCAAATACGTGCTGATGTCAGTGGGTAAGTTGGCGTTTGCCAGCCATGCATCAATTTCGGGCAGGGATTTGCGCACCAACATGTCATAGAAATGGCGTTCTTGCATCGCATCCAGCCCAGCAGCACGCGCTAAGCTGCGGAAAATGCCAACGTGACCTATGTCCAGCAGCAAGTCGGGGATTTGGCAATGTGTCAACGTTTCCAGCAATAAGCTGATCACTTCAAAATCGCTGTCCAAACCGGCATGACCGAACAGTTCTGCGCCCACTTGCAAGGGGGAGCGTGAACCGTCATGGAAACTGCGGGTACGCAAGACACTGCCGATGTAACACAGACGATTCGGCTGTTCAGTTTGCAATTTATGCGCATCAATACGGGCAATTTGTGGGGTCATGTCCGCTCGCACACCCATCATTCGCCCGGTCAGTTGATCGGTCAGTTTAAAGGTTTGTACGTCAAGGTGTGTGCCGTGACCGGTGCGCAGCGATTCCATGAATTCCACCAGTGGCGGCATCACCAAACGGTAGCCCCAGGTGGCGTAAAGGTCGAGTAAGCGGCGGCGCAATTGTTCTAAGGCTTCGGCTTCGTCAGGCAAGGCTTCGCTAATGCCATCGGGAAGCGCCCAATATTGGTGAGTATTCAGCATGGTTTGTGACTAATCGATCAAAAAGAGCAGTAGGATACCAGCAATTACACCCACCAGACCAATGGTTCGTAAGGTTTTATCCGGCAGTTCGAGTAATTGACGGTAGGTTTCACGCAGGCGCGAGGGGCTTAAGAATGGCATAAGCCCCTCCAGTATTAACAGGAGGGCGATAGCGGTGAGCAAATCGTTCCAGTTGAACCCGTTCACTTATTGCAGTGATGGCTGTCTGAAATAACGGAAAAATTCTGAATTGGGTTCCAATACCATAATATCGCCGTTTTTGCCGATAGTATTACGGTAAGCATTCAGGCTGCGGTAAAAAGAATAGAACTCAGCGTCTTGTTGATAAGCTTTAGCATAAATTTCAGCGGCTTTGGCATCACCTTGACCACGAATGTTTTCGGCCGATTTGTACGCTTCTGCCATAATGATAGTGGCTTCACGATTGGCGTTAGCTTCGATTTTCGCACCTTCTTCCTGACCACGCGAACGGAAATCCTGAGCTACCCGCTCACGGTCAGAGCGCATCCGGTTGTACACGGATTCGCTGACGGTATCGGGGAAGTCGATACGACTGACGCGCACGTCGATAATTTCCACCCCTAACTGCTTGGCAACTTCCTTGGCTTTACTTTCCAAGCCTTGAATGATATTACCGCGCTCACCGGATAAGGCTTCTTGGATGGTGCGTTGACTGAATTCATTCCGCAGCCCGTCTTTCATGAGCTGTTCTAGGCGGTTTTCAGCATCGGCAATGCGTCCACCCCCGGTGGAGCGATAGAAAGCCGAAACATCTTGAATACGCCATTTTAGGAAAAAATCCACGGTGACATATTTTTTCTCACCCGTTAGGAATTGTTCCGGCTTGGATGTGAGCGTTTGTATGGTGGATGGAAATTTGCTGACTGTCGTCACAAAAGGCAAACGGAAGTGTAACCCTGGCTTAATGTCGGCATTCACAATTTCACGGAATTTGAACAAAATGGCTTTCTCACGTTGATCAACCGTGTAAGCAGAGGAATAAATCAGCAGCAGGACTGTGCCTAACACGCCAACAACAATATTTTTAATGTCCATTAGCGACTCTCCCTTGCGCCTGCTTCTCGTGGAGTGCGTGTTTCTGTGCCGTTACTAGGTGGCGATTGTGTCGTATTCATCATTTTAGCCGCGCTTTGCGTTACTGCGGCAGTAGCAGCCTGATTGGCGTTGTTGTCAGCATTGGCATTGTTTAATTGATCCAGAGGCAGATACAACAGGTTATTACTGCTGGAATCAATCATAACTTTACGGCTGCCTGCCATCACCGTTTCTAATGCATCCAAATAGAGACGTTCGCGTGTTACCTCTGGGGCTTTGCGGTATTCAGCGATCAGTTGAGTGAAACGTGACGCATCACCTTCCGCTTTACTGACCGTTTCCTGACGGAATGCTTCTGCCTCTGCGATTAAGCGCGCTGCTTTGCCACGTGCCTCGGGAATGATTTTATTGGCGTAAGTTTCCGCCTCGTTTTGGAAACGGTTGGCGTCTTCACGTGCCTTATTGGCTTCATCGAATGCAGCTTTTACGGCTTCGGGGGCTTCAGCATAGGTCAAGTTCACGGTAATGATTTGCATACCAGAGTTGTAACTATCCAATACTTGTTGCATTTGATTTTGAATGTCACCAGCAATTTGGGCACGACCTTCTCTGAGAATGAAGTCCATATCATTGCGCCCAATGACTTCACGGGTAACACCACGCATGACTTGATAGAGTGTCCCTTGAGTCTGATCAGGCAAAAAGTCTGGTTTTAAGATATTGAACGCAAAGTCTTCTGGGGAGCGTACTTTGTACTGTGTTGCAACCGCCACTTCAACGATGTTTTCATCTTTGGTCAACATGACGTTACGGTCTTGCGCACTTCGGTTTTGTTCGGTGTCAATAATTTCAACCGTTTCAATGGGGTATGGGAAGCGCCAATGCAAACCAGCGTCTGTGGTTGCCTGATACGCGCCAAAACGCAGGACTAGACCTTGTTGGCGTGCGTCAACCGTGTAGAAACCTGATAACAACCAGCCAACAACAAATACTATCAGTAGGAAAATGATGCCTTTACTACTGTTTTTATTAGCGTTATCACCATTGCCACCGGAACCGCCGAATAGCTTACCTAATTTTTCATTCAATTGACGGATTAGCTCTTCAGGGTCATTACCGCCTGAGCCATGTTTTCTTCCTGACCAAGGGTCTTGTTGATTCCCACCCGGTTCGTTCCAGGGCATAGTTAAAGCTCCTAAAAATGTTTTACTGATTGCGAGTGTTGGGGTTACAGAATAAATTTCAATGTGAAGCATAACAGATTAGCTTGCACAGTTCGCAACTTACCCTGAAAAAATGGCGTTGAAATCCTGACAAGGTGCCTGCCTAGGTAAAGCAATAATCGCTTATTTAATAGGTTTTATTGATGCTATCGTGTTGATGTTCTATTGAAATTGTGGTCAGCATCATAGAAATTCGTCACGAATAGCTATAGTATTCGCCAATACAAACCTAAGTGTCATTACCCTTTGGATACCATCGTGATGTCCGACGAATTAATTGCTCGCCAGATGCAGAGCATTTTTTTCTCCGCGCACCAGTGCTATGCGTTTCATCGTCTCAATGTGGAATACCTCGCATCCTTGCAAGGGCTGCAACCGCCCGCAGTGAGTGACCTACTAGAAACAGGCATACGCGGCAATTTACAACGTGCAGGGGAGAGCGATGCAGTTATGCCAAGCTTACGCCATCAAGTCGAATGGATGGCTGGGATTATTGCGCAGCAAGGTGCATGGTTGCAGCAGGGCAAGGAGCATCACCGCAAACAATTGCTCAGCAATAGCCACGGCAATTTCGTCTTATACCGTGCAGGCATGAGTGTTGACTTTGCGGGGAAAAAACTGTCAGAAGCTTTGCTGGTTTCCACTCATGACGCCCAGCAGTGGATAGCGCTGGCAGTGCAAATGCTCAAAGATGGGTTGCAGGTCAGCCCGCACAATTACCGCGCACATTTTGAGTTGGGCTGGGCGTATTTGTTTATGCTGAATCAATTGCCAGAAGCCACGTTTCATCTGGAAGTTGCCGCGCAACAAGCGCAAGCATCTGATCCTGTATTTGCGCGGTTTGCGCGGCGGCATTTGGCTGCTGCTTGGTATGGGCGGCGAGATTTTAGCAAAGCCGCCGACATTTCCCTGAGTATTTTGCCGGAAGCGCCTCACGATGATTTGGAAGTGCGCTACGAATTGTCGCGCTACCTGAGTGCGGCAGGTCAAATACCCTTGGCAGCACAGCATTTGGCACAAGTGGTTGGGCGTTCAGCAATCCATTACGTGCAAGCGCAAGCTGAACCCGATTTTGCCGATCGGGTTGAAATCCAGACGGTGCTGGAAGATTTGCGCAGTATCCGCCTCCAACGCATCCAGCATTATGTTCATGCCAACTGGAAACAGGATGCGCTCGCAACCTTACCCCTACCTGATCAGATTGATTCGGGTGAGTTGTTCAACCAAGTCGTGGATCAGCATGAGCGGATCATGACTCATTTGCCTTATGCCACGCTGAGCCAGCGCGAAAAGCAAATAGGGGATCGGATTCTGGATGCATCCAGGCAGCGCATTATCCGTGAAGTGCGCTTGCGTTCGCGTCATTACGAACAAGTGGCTGAAAAAGAACGCCAGCGTTGGTCATGGGTCAATCAGACGGGCGGCGTTTTGGTACATATATCCAGCATTTTGCTGTTGGCTTCCCTCATGTTTTATCTGCTACGCTTTGTGCTCGATTTCGTGGGGATGGGTAATTTGCTGAATGCCGATACCTTGGTCGGTAATATTCTGGGAGGTATGCTGTTACTGGGCATCACCGGGGTTACGCTGCTTCAGTTTGTGCCGTGGGGCATGAAAAAACTGTTACTAAAGCAGCTTGAACTTGACAATACTGTTAATGTTTTGAAGTCTTCTTCCTGAACAACACCAGTGCGGGGAATAGCAGGGCTAACCAACCGCCTTCCACTGCGCCAGCACCACCCGGATAGCTGGCACGGGGGTCATTGGGGGGTGTGATCGGTGCTTGTGCATACGGTGGCGGGGCAAATTGCTGTATCCAACCGGCGTAACTGGCAACACGGGTATAAATGCCGTATTTCCCCGGCATTGCGCAACCTTCCCCTTGGCTAACAATGCCTACTTGACGGTAAACCCCATTTTGTTGCACCAGTAAGGGGCCGCCGCTATCGCCGACGCAGGCATCCCGTCCACCTTGTGGGTAGCCTGCACATAACATGCTGGATTGAATTTTGCCACCGTAAGAGTTTGGGGCATTGCAGATTTCATTGGGGACAATTGGCACGGTGACTTGATGCATTTGCATGGGGTAATTACCTGGATAACCGTTATTGGCTTTGGCAGTGCGTGCGCCCCAGCCAACCACAGTCGCGGCAGTACCGGGTGGAGGATTATCGGCGTATATGGGCATGGTCGCACCTTCCAAGGGGGCTGCCAGCATCAGTAGTGCTAGGTCATTCGCGCCATTGCTCATATTGTACTGAGGGTGAACCACAATACGCTGGATTTGCATGTGTCGCCCATTAGGAGAATCTAACCCTGTTGCTCCTGAAAAAGTCACTAAGTCGGGCGTGCCGTACTCATAATACAAACCTTCCGCCTCGCCCCTGATACAATGCGCAGCGGTGAGCACCCACAGCGGGTGGATTAAATTACCACCACAGAGTATTTGCCCGTCGCGGGTGGTTTTGATCGCAACCACCGAAGGCCAAGCGTTTTGCCCAACGGGATTCCCGCCGACAATACGCATTGTTAAATTGTTAGCACTGAGTGTTTGCAGCGGCATGAGTGCCAGCAGTAGCAGCCCCAATAATTTGTACATTATAAATCCCCTGTGACGTTATCATTTTGCCCAATGATTACGACCACAGGATTTCAAAAAATACTGCATAAGGACGAAAAAAATTTATGAGTTTTATTTTGGTAACAGGCAATGCTACGTTGGATATTGTTAATGTGGTTGAGCATTACCCACAAGAAGACCAAGAAATGCGTGCAGTGCAGCAGTGGCGCGAGACGGGTGGCAATGCGGCGAATGTGGCGCAAGTGTTGGCAGCTCACCTGCATCGCTGTGATTTTTGTGGGGTAATTGCACAAGATGGTGATGGTGATCACATTTTTAGTACATTGGGTGAAAAATCTATCGGCTTGGAATACGCGGTGCGTCAAGCGGGTAAATCCCCCGTGTCTTACATCACCCTGAACCAACAAAATGGCAGTCGCACGATTGTGCATTACCGCGATTTGGTGGAATTGGCGGCGGCAGATTTTTGTCAAATCCCGGTATCGCATTACGATTGGTTGCACTTTGAAGGGCGCAATGTGGCTGAACTTGCCACCATGCTGGCTTATGCCCACGACAATATTTTCGACCAACCGGTATCGCTAGAAATTGAAAAAATGCGCGATGGCTTGGAGGATTTGATTCCGCAGGTTGATCTGGTGATGTTTCCGCGAGCGTATGCGCAGGCACACGGGTTTCAGGACGCGGAAAGTTTTTTGCGTGATCGGCAAGCCAAACACGGCAAGGTGTGGATGACGTGTACGTGGGGGGCAGCAGGTGCGTGGGCAATTGATCAGCTTGGGGTAGTCTTTCATGCTCCGGCGTTGGCGGTTGAGGTGGTGGATACGTTGGGGGCGGGTGATGTGTTCAATGCTTGCTTGATTCATGCGCTGGCGACGGGGCAATTGCTGGAGGAGGCTTTGCATTATGCGGTGAAGATGGCAGGGCGGAAGGTGCAGCAACAGGGGTTGAGCGGGTTTCTCACGAAATGAATGGTGCCCGGAGCCGGACTCGAACCGGCACGCTGTTACCAGCGAGAGATTTTAAGAGCTAGGGACTTGCAAACCCCAGCCACAGCAAGTTCCGACCCGAAATCCCAAACCGTACCGCCTCAAAACCACCATATCATTCCAAACTATGCCAAACCTTTACCCGCAAACATGACCCCGCAAATAGGCGCAACGTGACCCAGTTTAAAAAATCCGGTATGCTAAAAAACGAATCAAAACCGAACAAGGCGGGTAGGTATGGCAGAAAAAACCAAGGAACCGGAAAAGCTCAATTTCACGAAAGCAATGCTCGAAGCACTCGAACCACCCGACAATGGACGACGCTATGTCTATGACACTAAAGTTAGTGGGCTGTTGATCATGGTCACACCACCAGGAACAAAATCGTTTCAGGTGAGAAAACACCTCGACGGCAAGGCGGCGCGGGTCACGTTAGGCAGGTTTCCTACCATCACCGTCACCCAAGCGCGTGAAGCTGCACTCAGGGAACTAGCGACGATTGCCACCACCCACCAGACCACCCGCCAAGCGCAAGCCGAAAAAAAGTCATACGACGATCTGACACTAGGGAAGTGTTTTCAGGATTACACCCGCTCACACAAGAATCTGAAACAGTCCACCCTCAAAGATTATGAACGTTCGGTGCGTGTTGGCTTTCCCGATTGGCAAGAATTACCCCTGATCAAAATCACCCGCGATATGGTCGAAGCCAGACACCGCGAACGCAGTCAGCAATCAGCGGCGCGGGCAAATAATGAAATGCGCGTGTTGCGCTCGCTCTTCAATTACGCGGCAGAAGAGTACCTCGACAAAGACGGCAAACCCATCATCACCACCAACCCCGTCAAACGCCTCTCACACAGCCGCGCATGGAACAGGGTAGAGCGCAAGCAGACCATTATCACCCCCGATGATTTGCCCGCGTGGTTCGATGCAGTCGACACCCTGCCAGAATGGTATGGCGGCGGTTTTGCGCACAAAGCCCGCTCGTACTTTCTGCTAACCCTCTTCAATGGCTACCGTCGCAGCGAAACCAGCCATTTGCTATGGGAGCATATCGACCTCAAGCATCGTAGCATTCGACTCGCAGACACAAAAAACCACCGTGCGCATGAATTGCCCCTCACCACTTTTACCCATCATCTACTGGCAGAATGGCAAACGTGGACAGGGCATGGCAGCGGTCTAGTATTCCGCGCTACCGACAATCAGTCGCCCCTTGTCAGTGTCGAAACCGTGATACACGCCATCCGCGAAAAGACTGGGATTCAGTGGACAATGCACGACCTGAGGCGCACTTTCACCACCACGGCAGAAAACCACGGCATACGTGGCTACACCCTGAAACGCCTGATAAACCACAAGACCGGCGCGGCGGACGTGACCGGCGGTTACATCGTCACCGACTTGGAAAGCCTCAGGGAGCCGATGCAAACCATCACCGACAAGCTGTTAAGCCTGACATCGGGTAAACTCACCCCATCCAAGACCGCACCAGCGGCAAGCAATACCTGAAACAGGAAGTTTGGACATGACCGACACCCCCAAGAAAACCCTAAGCATTACCCGCAAACCTGCCACCACTGGCACGGTCAATTCACCCACAACCACGGTGCAGCGCACGGGAAAACGCATCATCCGGCGTGATGACCTGCCACAAGTGCAGCGAGTGCCACCACCCAAACCCAAAGCACCCAAAGCCAAAAAACCGCAACCCAAGCGCAAACCCCAACCGAAAAAACAGGTTATCCCGCCCTCTGATCTGCGAATGCAAGAGCTTGACGCTCGTCTGAATGCGTTTCATGTTTGGGTAATGTATCAACCGCTATCAGTCGGTATCGAACAGGAAATATTCCGTCTGATCAACAATGAAGCCTTTTCAGCCTCCAAGCGCGTGGTGCAGAAATTGCTGCGAATGCACACCCAACACGGGCTTTACTTGCAAGCACTCCAACGCGGCGGCGCTCGCTACACCCTCGACGGGGCAGAGCAGGGCGACGTAACCGAGTACCAGCGGCAATTCGCGGCGGAAACACTGGCAAAGCGTTTGCAGGGTAAGGGCTGAAAATAGAATTTTCTTTATGGAAAACTCCACTATAATGGAAGCGACCAATACAGAAAGGAGCAACTCGAATGACCACCGCAACACTACGCACCGTCGGGAATTCCGTCGCTGTGGTAATCCCTAGACAATGGTTGTCTATGCTGGGGCTGGAAGCAGGCGCGAAAGTAGAACTCAATATCGAAGGCGGCAAGCTAACCCTACAGCCCAAAACGGTGCAGCGCCGCAAAAAATACAAACTAGCTGACCTGTTAGCCAAGTGTGACCCATCCGCCCCGATACCCACAGCCGTCACTGAATGGGACAACCTGCCAGCGGTAGGGAATGAAGTATGGTAAAGCGTAGCGGATTTGAGCGCGGGGACATTGTGCGGGTGAGTTTTAACCCAACAGTGGGGCGGGAAATGCAAGGCGATATGCGCCCCGCATTGGTGCTTTCCACCCGCGAATTCAATAACACCGTCGGTATTGCATTGGTAGCACCGATTACCCAAGGCGGCAACCTCGCACGGGTAGCGGGGTTCGCAGTGCCATTGATGGGCAGCGGCACGGAAACGCAAGGTGTTGTTCTGGTTAGCGCCGTGCGCACACTCGACCTAGTGGGCAGAGGGGCAAGGCGCATTGAAACCGCACCCGATAGCATTGTCGATGAAGTCCTAGAAATACTCGCGGGCATTATCGAGTAACTTGTGTCTTGGATTCCCCCGGTCTGCTTGCGTGTCAAGGTCGGGCGTAGCCCGTTCACTTTAACCTTGACTCGCTTTCTGAAAGTGAACTACTGCAAGGGGTGCAACATGGTTGCACCCCACTAGCCTAGCGGCAATGAGCGACAAAAAAAGAACATCGGCTGTTATTACCACCCCGAAGCGCCGCACCTGATGCGGCTTTTTTGTGCCTGCTATTCCAGCAAAAACAAACCTGAACGCCAGCCAACCGCCAAAAAGCAAAAACATGATTACATGTAACGTTACATGTAATGCAGTAAAACCCACACCCACAGCCGGACACGTTCCGGCTTTTTTGTGCCTACACCCTTAACACCTATAAAAAATCGTATACCTGAAACCACTGCACGGAAGTGCACGGAAGTGCACGGATTCGTGCAACTGCAAAAACGCAAACCCTAGACGCAGCACGGGTTTGACGTGGTTTGTGTGCAGTGCATTTGTGCAGTGTATTTATAA
Organism: uncultured Thiothrix sp.; assembly: GCA_964420315.1. GTDB lineage: Bacteria > Pseudomonadota > Gammaproteobacteria > Thiotrichales > Thiotrichaceae > Thiothrix. The sequence goes on from CAYQTB010000029.1 coordinate 21,683, forward strand.
ACGAGTCCCCCCGCCCCAACACGCGACGGATTGACGCGGCGGGTGGACTGAAAAGCGTGGTGAATGAATAACTTGAAAAAAAACTTATGAACATGATTTAATGAGGGCGTGGGCATAGCCCATAAGCACGTCGTGATGGCGTTCAAACAATCCGTAATCTGGAATAGCACATGCAAAACAATACCCGCATTTGCTTCAACCGTTACTTGTCAGAGGTGGCAGCCGCCAACCGACTGGACAAAGCAACAGGTGAAGCGTTCAACTACTCACCCGCTGCACAACAATCGTTTTATGAAATGGTCGGAGAGAAAGCCGACTTTCTGAAACGCTTGAATCAAATCACTGTGACCGCGCAACTAGGGCAGAAGATCGGGTTAGGTGTAAGTCGACCTATCGCCAGTCGTACCAATACCGACGAAGACGAACGCCAGACCCGTTACGTGGGGGAGCTGGATGGTGATAACTACCACTGCCACCAAACCAACTATGACACCCATCTGAAATACAGCTTGATGGACTCATGGGCGCATCTGGATGACTTCAATACCATCTATGCCAGCCAGTTGGCCAGACAGGTAGCGCGTGACCGCTTAATGATTGGCTGGCACGGTGAAACCGCAGCAGCAGAAACCGACATCACCGCTAACCCCTTGCTGCAAGATGTGAATGAAGGCTGGATTACCAAGGTACGTAACAAACAACCGCACCGCTTCATGGGCTACGATTCAGGCGGCAACCCGACCACGGATACTTACAAAGTGGGTGAAGGCGGCGCGTATGGTTCGCTGGATGCGCTCGTGTTCGACATGACCACCAATCTGTTAGACGCATGGCATCAAGACACCGATGATTTAGTCGTGATGGTAGGTAGGGAAATTTGGGTATCGCATGGCATGGCATTGCTAGCAAATAGCACCTTACCCACAGAGCGCAATGCGCTGCAAACATGGTTCGCCTCTAAAACCGTGGCGGGCTTACCGTGTATCATGCCGCCATTCCTGCCCAGTCGGGCGGTCATCGTGACCAGTTACGACAATTTGAGTATTTATCATCAGGCGGGTACGTTGCGGCGTACCATCATCGACAACCCCAAACGCGACCGCGTGGAAGAATACCTATCAGAAAATGAGGCGTATGTGGTCGAAGACTTTGGCAAGTTCGCCGGGGTGCGTAACGGTGCAATCTTGTTACCCGATGGCGCGGGCGGTTGGGCGTAAGCCATGCAATCACTCGCTGCACAACACCGGGTGAAAGTCGAAGCAGGGCGGCTAGACCGTCCTGATTCACTGCCAACCGATCACCGCGTTAATGATCAATACCGTGTGCATTTGTTCAGGCTGAAAGCCGACCATAAGCGGCTGGCAGCGATCAAGAGCCAATCGCGGCGGCTGGAAGTCAAGCGCGAAATCCTCGCTCAATACCGTGATTACCTCGACGGCGTGTTATCCACTGGCACGACCAACCGTAGCGGACAAGATAGCGTGTTAGTGTGGTGTACGTTATGGGCGGCGGACGTGGGCGATATTCCCCAAGCCGTGAAGCTGGCAACGTGTGCCATTCGGCGCGGCATGACCGCACCCGAAGGCTTTACCCGATCATTGCCGGAAATCGTCACCGAAGAAATCAGCAAAGCAGTGTTAGCAGCGCAGCCAGCCGACTACCTGCAAGACCTGCAAACCCTCTGTGACAGCGTGGAAGGGCTGGATATGTCCGACACCATCACCGCCAAACTGAATAAAGCCTATGGGCTGGCACTCGCTGGCACTGACCCAGCACACGCGGCGCGGCGGTTAGAAACGGCGCAAACCCTAAAGCCGAACATTGGTGTAAAAGCGCACCTAAAAAAGCTCAAAGGAGACAAACCGATGGCAACCACTACCGACACCGCCAAACGTTACGACGTGACAACCCGAAAAGCGGCGGCAATGGTCGGCGTATCCATTCCAACCTTCCTAAAGCTGGCAGCACTTCACGCGGCGGAATTGCCCTATATCTGCTTTGAATCAGGCAAGCATAAGGCGTTTAGATTCTGTCAGCGTGACATTGAAACATTTTTGCAAAAGCGCACCCACGGCGGCGCGGCTGCATAACCCAAGGACACAAACATGAAACTGAGTACAGACTTTATCCGCGCAGCAGTTGAAGGCACGACAGCCGACGGGCGCGACATCACCGCTGAACAAATCCAACAAATGGCAGCAAGTTACAGCCAAGACGTATACAACGCCAGAATCTGGCCTGAGCATATCCGGGGCGTTATGCCAGATGGTTTATTCAAAGCCTTGGGCGACGTAATAGCCGTCAAAGCCGAACGCATCAAAGGCGGCGCACTCGACGGCAAAATGGCTTTGTATGTGAAGATCGAACCGCACCCCGACCTAATCACGATGGTGCGTAGCGGTCAAAAAGTTCACCTCTCAATTGAAATGCAAACCAAGTTTGCCAGCACCAACGGTGCTTACTTGATGGGCTTAGGCGTGACCGACTCACCCGCAAGCCTAGGCACGGGTATTATGAAATTCAGCACCAGCAACCGCACCGAATCCGTGTTTACTGACCCACAGGAATACACCGAAGTACCTACAGAGGAACAGTTCGACGCAACGGGGCAACCGCAACAGTTCACCAAAATGGTGGACTTTTTTACCCGTGAATTGAATGCAATCCGCGCAGAGCGTGATGGGCTGAGAACCCAACTCGAACAGGCACAAGCCAACTATGCCGCGCTCAAGTCTGCTACTGATGTAGAAATTCATGATCTGAAATGCCAGATACCCGCAAAAGGCTACACCTTCCGCCCCTTGATGACAGGCAGCGAAGGCTTAGAGACTGTGACAGGCTGGCGTTAATCCATCATTGCCAAACCCGCCAGATTGTCCGAAAGTTGGGCAAACCGCAGAAATAAAAAAGGGGAACTGTGAAGAGTTCCCCTTTTGCGTTTCCCTTGGATGTTCTGACGATCTGGCAGGAAAGCAAAGTATGGAACAAAATGAACGTGGAAGTAAACCGCCTGTAGGTGCTAATGATGATGGGATTGTCATTGATGGCGTGAGTTATCCATGCCATATAAATCTAATTAACGCAATCAGACGCAGTTCACCCGCATTATTGAAAGACGAATCAGACGCAAATAAAGTTCGTAAGTGGTTACGCGAAAATATGCGCAAAGACGATGATGAAACAGGCGGATGGATAGGGCATTTATGGGCTATTTCCAATATGTTGGGTATGATGAAAGCATATGAGAAACACCCAGATAAATGGCCTTTGTTGTCAACAGAAACCCGCAAAGCGAAAGCAGAAAAAATATTCAAGCTAATTACTGATCTAATTGAAGCATTAGAGGATGATGATTTGCCATTTGCACCAGAAGCGGCTTATAACTTGTTTGATTCGTATGGATTTTTTATAGAAAGCATGGATTTGAGTTTATTGATTCATGAGTATGCAATTAGAAATAAAAAGAAGGTGATTTATAAAGAGTCCACAACGGATTTGCTCAGGACGCTTATAAAAAGGTATCAAGGTATTGAAAAGTGCGGAATTGGTTATACATGGGCTAAAAAGAATAAAGGAATCTATAATTACAAAATAAGAGAGTCAGCATTAAATTTAGTATATGAAGTTAATAGGCGTTACCGTCCAGAAAAACCCCCCTATGAAATCATAGCGGCAATGTTGTCTATTACTTTCCCTGAACAGCCAGTGACGAATGAGCATGTTCGCAAGTGGCATAGGTCGGAAAACAAGCACAAAAAGTAAGGCGGCGGCCTTAAGTCCCCCTGATTGCCGGACTTAAGGCCGCGTGTCTCTCTCAAAAGTGTTGTATCTATTGTTCCTGTAAGCAAAACGCCAATCAATAGGCGAAAAAAAACCCCGAAACCGTATGACGCGGCGGCGGGGTAGAAGCAATTTTACGGAAGCAATTTTATGATACTCAAATACAAGTCACAACAGAAACAGAACGATTTCTCGAAATCATCCCAAAAATCAGATAACAACTTATCCGCCCATAAGTTGACCGCCTCCCCGACTTTCCCCCATACTGCCCCTGTCGATGCAAATCATCGGCAAACAGCAAAATTCTGGGATTGTTACACCCATATCTGGCGGCAACACCGCCAACACGATGCAGGCGGTTTTTTTATACCTGTAGGATACGCAAGCGGTTTTATGCCGGGTATGCGTGGACTACAAAACGGTATAAACCGAAATAAGCGCATCGCTTACCAGATAGGCGTTAACAGTACCCGGCAACTTTTGCCCAATGTTAAAACTGAATCTGGAGAACTAGCGATGACCGCTATCAGCACTATGGGCAACACTGCCCGCAATCCCTTGGCATACCTGCCACACGTCCCCTTTGCACCGGCACACCCCAAAAGAAAAACCCCTGACACCCTTGTTTTCAAAAAATCCCGTACCGGGCTTATCGCCTACCGTTACGCCTCACCAGTAGCGTGGATTGTCGAAGGACACCACGAAGGCAAAGTAGGCAATGAGCTTGTCCATATCCGCTTTGTTGACGTTGCCTATCACCGCAAAACCCGCTATGGCATCAACCTAGAAACCTTCGATTGTGACACCCTCGAACAAGCACAAAATGCCCTACGTGCCATTTTTGAACGTGCCGACGTCGCAGGCGGTTTTTCAGATGAATTAGGCTGTGCAGCATCTACTAACGGAGGTGCAGCATGAACACCCCAATCACCACCACCAAAGCACGGCGCAAATTCCGCCGGAATCGTGAAGCCATTCGTCGTGCGCAAATCGTGCAGCAAATCCCCGCCTACACCATCAACGGCGACCCACTGCTAAACGAAGCAGAAACAGCCGCGTATTTGAGCTTATCGCCATCCACACTTGCCAAGTGGCGCAGCCAATACCCCGACCGCCTGCCCTACGTCAAAGTGGGGACACGCATCCGCTACCGTATACGCATCAACTTTAGATCAAGAAAGCGGTCTCCTCTTCAGGTAAGCTAT
>CAYQTB010000030.1:0-25622 GCA_964420315.1 uncultured Thiothrix sp.
GCCGGTTACGCCGGTTACGCCGGTTACGCCGGTTACGCCGGTTACGCCGGTTACGGTAGCAGTGCCATCCTTGCCTAGGGAAATTTTAGCTCCGGCTCCGCTGACGCTCACACCCCCGACGGTAAGTCCTTAAGATGCATTAGGGTTTAAGGCGCAGGCGGACGCTTGGGTTTGCCTTTGTCTTTGTTAGGCGCCGCTTTTTTGACAGTAGGTTTACGTGCAGGTGGTTTGTTACCGCCGAATTTAGGTTTTTCATCGGCAAAGCGCGGCTTGTCACCACCTGCAAAGGGGGCGCGTTCTTTTTCGCTGCGGGGGCGACGATCAGGGCGATCACCGCCACGACCTGCGCCAGCGCCACGACGCGGTGGTGGGCCATCACGACGTTGCGGCGGGCGACGATCATCGCCACCCCGGTCACGGCGTTGCCCACCACTACTGGGTTTGTTGGGGGAATAATCCGCTGCCGCTTCACCCGCTGGCTCGATAGCCAACATCTGCCCGGCAACCCGTGCAGTACGCAATTCGTGCAGGATGTCTTTCGGCATTCCGGCGGGTAGATCGACCAAGCTACAATTGTCTTGGATTTCGATGTAACCGATGTAGCGGCTGTCTAAGCCTGCTTCATTGGCAATCGCGCCGACGATATTACCCGGTTTCACCCCGTGGGTGCGCCCCACTGCAATGCGGAAACGTTCCATCGGAATGGTGTCATCGTCGCTGCTGAAAGCGGAGTTAGCCGCGTTGGATTTACGCTTGCCGGGGCGACGCTCTTGATCACGTTCACGCTCGGCATTCGGATTGTAAGTGGGGTGATTTTTCTTTTCTTCTAGCAATAAGGGCGCATCGCCTTGCAGCATTTTGGCAAGCGCCGCAGCAATTTCGATGGCAGGCACGTTGTGTTCGCGTTCGTAACTTTCCAGCAATTGCGAGAAGAAATCTAAGCCTTCTTCTTCTGCCAGTGTGTCGGTGATGCGCTGGTTGAACTGGGCGATCCGCCGATTGTTGATGACATCAGTGGAGGGTAATTCCATCAGGTCAATCGGTTTGCGGGTAGCGCGTTCGATGTTACGCAGTAAGTGACGTTCACGCGGCGATACGAACAAAATGGCTTCACCGCTACGCCCGGCACGCCCGGTACGACCGATGCGGTGGACGTAGGATTCGGTGTCAGTTGGAATGTCGTAGTTGATGACGTGGCTGATGCGTTCTACATCCAAACCGCGTGCGGCAACATCGGTGGCAATCAGAATGTCGATCTTGCCTTTTTTCAATTGGTCAATGGTGCGTTCACGCACGTTTTGAGGAATGTCACCGTTAAGGGCAATGGCACTGTAGCCACGTGCTTGCAGTTTATCCGCCAGTTCCACCGTTTCGTTTTTGGTACGGACAAAAATAATCACCGCCTCAAAGGGTTCGGCTTCTAAAATACGGGTGAGCGCGTCGAGTTTGTGCAAGCCGCTGACTAACCAATAACGCTGACGAATGGTGTCGGCGGTGGTGGTTTTGACCTTGATTTTGACTTCCGCAGGGTCAGTTAAATAGCTTTGTGCAATGCGGTGAATCGCCGGTGGCATGGTCGCCGAGAACAGCGCAATTTGGCGCGTTGGCGGGGTTTGTTCCATGATCCATTCGATGTCTTCGATGAAACCCATGCGTAACATTTCATCGGCTTCATCCAGCACCAGTGCTTGCAAACCGTCGAGTTTGAGTGAACCACGGCGCAAATGATCCATGACGCGCCCCGGTGTGCCGACCACGACTTGTACGCCGCGTTCGAGTTGGCGGAATTGCGTGCGGTAATCTTGCCCGCCGTAAATCGGCATGACGTGGAAACCAGGGAGTTTGCCCGCGTATTTCTGAAACGCTTCGGCAACTTGAATCGCCAGTTCGCGGGTCGGCGCGAGGACGAGAATTTGTGGCCCGGTCTTGCTCATGTCCAGACGTGAGAGCAGGGGGAGGGCAAAGGCGGCGGTTTTACCCGTGCCGGTTTGCGCTTGTCCGAGGACATCACGACCTGCCAACAGGTAAGGAATGGTTTCAGCTTGAATGGCTGACGGGGTTTCATAGCCGAGGTCTAGCACAGCTTGCAGCACGGGGGCGGCAAGACCGAATTCGGTGAATACGGGAAGTGTGTTTGTTTCTGGGGACATGGGGCTTCAGAGTGAGTAGCAAGCCGAGCATTATGCGCTAGTTTCCTCCTAAGATAAATGCCTTTCTACAAATCCCGCGCAAAGCCCGCAAAGTACTGTGTCATCGCCGCTGCATACGGTTTGATGCAGCCGCTGTGGTTGGAAGGTGTGGCAACGCATTCCGCCAAATCAATATCAGTCGTGCCGCGTGAGCGCATCGCATCGAGCGCGCGTGGGGCATTACCAAACGGAACGATTTCATCGTCACGCCCGTGGGTTAAGCGCGTCGGGGTTTTGACTTGCCAGTCGTGTACGCTGTTACGCGTGAGTGCGGCGTAATCATCCGTCATCCAATCGAGCAGGAATTGTTTGTCGAATGTGGCTTCGCTATCACGCGGAATCAGGAAGTACATGAGGGTATCAACACGCCATTCGTCGAGCTTGCTTTCGTTACGTGCTGCCTGTGCGGGGCGGCTTAAGCCGAGCCTATCGCCCACAGCACCACCGAGTGCGGCGAGTACCGCTTTCGTGTTCAGCAAGGTGTCGAGGGTATACCGTAAGTCATACGGCCCCGCGCCCGCGACACTCGCCGTGATCGGTACACCGGCTGCTTCTAATGCTTGTTGTGCTGCCAAGGTCACGTAGCCGCCTTCGGAATAACCGGTGAGGAATAGTTGCTCATTCAGTGGTAAGCGTTGTTCTGCCAGCCATTGCCGTGCCGCCGTCAGTAAGTCAATCACCGCAGCCGCTGATGGTTCGCGTTGTAAATAGGGGTGAGGTTTATCGGACGAGGCGCCATAGCCGACATAATCCGCTGCGACCACGACATAACCCAGCGATGCCAGAATATTCACGGGGGATTTTGCGTTCGTGTCATTGCTGGGGGCATCGCGGTTGTAAAAAATCGTGCCGTGTTGAAAGCTTAGGAGCGGGCTTTTTTCCCCCGCTGATTTTTGGGGGACGGCAATCATGCCGGATGCTCGGATGAGATTGCCTGCTTTGTCGGGTGTCAGGTAGGTCAGGCGGTATTGTTTGACTTCGTACAGGGGGATAACGTCTGGGGATTTATCCGCAGCTTCGCGAATGGCTTGAGTGGTGTCGGGAACACCGTTGATTTTGCGTAACTCGCCCTCACCGAGCAATGCGCCACGGGCATTGGTGATACGGGGCGGAATGGGGGCAAGGACTTGGGTAGCCGTATTTGCACTATTAACCAGGTCGGTTTGCCCAGATGCAGTGGAATTTCCCCCACCACCACAGGCGCTGATGAGTAAGCTGCTTATCAATAACGCATGGGTATGGCGCAATAAGCGGTGATGGAGTGCTAAGCGCATGGTTATTCCTCGCCTAAACCGGACATGCCGAGGATATTCCAGCCACCATCGACGTAGGTAATTTCGCCGGTAATCCCCGATGCTAAATCCGAGCACAGGAATGCCGCCGCATTGCCGACTTCCTCAATGGTCACATTACGGCGTAAAGGCGCGTATTTCTCGAAATGATCCAACATCTTGCGGAAACCGGCGATACCCGACGCAGCTAGTGTGCGAATAGGCCCTGCGGAAATCGCATTCACGCGAATCCCTTGTGGCCCCAAGTCGGCTGCCATGAAGCGTACCCCCGCTTCCAGACTTGCTTTCGCCATGCCCATGACGTTGTAGTTGGGGATAGCAGCAACTGCACCGAGATAACTCAGTGCCAGCAGGGAACCATTGCGCCCTGCCATCATCGGCTTGGCATAACGCGCCAAGGCCAAAAAGCTGTAGGCGCTGATGTCATGCGCAATCGTCGAACCTTCGCGGGTGGTGTTATCCACAATACTGCCGGATAACTGCTCTTTGGGAGCGAACGCAATGGAATGCACCACAATATCCAAGCCATCCCAATGTTGGGCTAGGGTTTGGAATGCAGCGTCGATGCTGGCATCTTCCGCCACTTCGCAGGGGATCACGATGTTAGAACTAAATTCTGCGGCTAATTTTTCCACACGACCTTTTAATTTGTCGTTTTGGTAAGTGAATGCCAGCTCAGCACCTTCGCGATGCATGGCGGCAGCAATGCCGTAGGCGATGGAACGGTCGCTGGCGACCCCAGTAATCAAGGCGCGTTTGCCGGTCAGAAAACCCATGTGAACTCCTGTTGCGTTAATGTTATGCTGTGATTTCCTGAATTATGCAGTAAATGAACAAGCGTATGCAAAAACGATCGAGTGCCACCAATGGCTTGTTGACTGTGTTGATTGCTGTGGTCATCGTATTAATGCTGTTGACCATGTACCAGATTGATCGGCAATGGCTGAAACTGGGTGATGTGCAAGCCACCATGACGGAACAGGCGCAAGACATCCGCGAATTGCGGGCAGCCTTAGCCAGTGGCGCAGTGCCTCAGCAAAGTGCCGCAGTGGATACAGCATCCGGCATTTCTCCTGCGTTCCAACGCGCTCACGCCATGACACAACAACCGGATTATGCGCAAGGCGATTGGAGTGTGAATGCGTTTGCAACCAACCTCAAAACCTTGACCCCGTTGGTTTCCGGTGATGCTTATGCGTCAGAAGTGCAAGACTACGTCCTAGAAAGTTTGGTGACGCGCAACCCTGATACCCTAGAGTGGCAAGGCTTGATTGCGAAAAGCTGGCAAGTCAGCCCCGATGGTTTAACGATTACCTTTCAGATGCGCGATGACGTGGCATTTTCCGATGGCGTGCCACTGACGGCAGACGACATTGTATTCACCTTTCAATTCATTATGACCGAGGCAATTCAAGCCCCGCGCCAACGTGCTTACCTCGACAAAATCAAAAACGTTACCGCTAATGGTAAATACGAAGTGGTGTTTGTTTATAAAGAGCCGTATTTTGAGGCGTTTGAGTTGGCAGGTGGTTTGAGCATTTTGCCCAAGCATTTTTACGAACCGTATTTGCAAAAGCCGCAGGAATTCAATGAATCCAAAGGGTTATTACTCGGTAGTGGTCCTTACCGTTTGGCAGACCCGAAAGGTTGGCGACCGGATGCGGGCAGTGTGGAGTTGGTGCGTAATGAGCGTTATTGGGGCGATGTGCAGCCGCCGTTTAACCGCGTGTTGTGGAAAATCATTCAGAATGACAGTGCGCGTCTGACCACTTACCGCAATGGGCAGATTGATGCGTATGGCGCACGCCCCAACGAATACGCCAGTTTGAAGAATGACGCGCAAATCATGGAAAAAAGCCATAACTTTGAGTACATGCCGCCGGTAGCGGGGTATAGCTATATTGGTTGGAATCAAGAGCGTGACGGCAAACCCACGCGCTTTGCGGATAAGCGCGTGCGTCAAGCCATGTCGCATTTGACCGATGTGTCGCGGGTGATTCAGGATATTTTTCTGGGTTACGCCGAGCCAGCGATTAGTCCGTTCAGCAATACTAGCAAGCAGCATAACCCCAGCTTGCAGCCGTGGGAATTCAATCTGGAAAAGGCGCAGGCGTTGCTGAAGGAAGTGGGTTATGAAGACCGCAATGGCGATGGTTTGCTGGAAGATCAGGCAGGTAAGCCGTTTGAGTTTAAGCTGACTTACTTTGAAGCGAATGAAGACACCAAACGCATGGTGTTATTGCTGAAGGATTTGTATGCGCGGGCAGGGGTGAAGTTGGAGCCGTTCCCACAAGAATGGCCGGTGATGCTGGAGTCGTTGAACAAAAAAGATTTCGACGCGATCACCTTGGGCTGGACGAGCGGGATTGAAACCGACATTTTCCAGATGTTCCACAGTTCGCAAGCGAAAACCGATGGCGATAATAGCATTGGCTATAAAAACCCTGAGTTGGATAAGCTGATTGATCAGGCGCGAGCCACGGTCAATGAAGCGGAGCGGATGCCGTTGTGGCAGCAAGCCGAGCGGATTTTGGTGGACGATCAGCCGTATACGTTTTTGATGCGGCGACAGTCGCTGTCGTTTGTGGATAAGCGTATTCAGAACTTGCAAATGACCAAGCTGGGGCTGAATCGGGGCAGTTTGCCGTTGGAAAATTACGTGCCTGCGGCGATGCAGAAGTATACACAGTAAGTGTTGGATGACACTTCAACGCTAATCAAGGGAGTTGATGTAAAGCATGCGTATTGCAATTGATGGTTTTAATTTAGGTTTATTACAGGGGACAGGGTTGGCAACTTATGCACGTGAGTTGTCCTACGTCTTAGCCGATGCCGGGCATGACGTGCTGCCTATTTATGGATTGAATCAAGTTCAAACAACTGAAGATTTAGCTTGGCCGAGCTTTGTTCAGTCCTTGAGTAATCATGGTGAGGCTGCGAAGACAGCTTATCAACGTTGGTTATTGACTGCGATGAAAGGCTTTCCACATTATTTTCTGCCTACATCGGGTCTAAAACTTAACCGTATTGATGTGAATGAATATATTCATTCAGGAATAATCCATTCTCGGTTGCCTGCATTCAAAACATTGTATAACAGTCCGGGATTATTTCGAGCGGCTCAGTTCTATACATTCTTCGCTGAGCGTAACTTTAAAATTAAAATGCCAGAGGCAGGAGTGGATGCGTTGCATTTAACCTGTCCCCTACCTATTCGTATGCCAGGTGCTAAGACGGTCATTACGGCACATGATATTATTCCTTTGGTCTTGCCGCATAGTACTCAAATGAATTTACGTCATTATCAGCATTTACTACGAGCATCTTTTTCAAAAGCGGATATGATTTTTTGTATTTCAGAAACGACTAAGCGTGATGTGTCACGTTGGTTCGGAATTCCTGACTCTCGTTTACACTTGAGCTATCAAGCGGTCAATATTCCTGAACGCTACCGTCGTTTGGCCAGCGTTGAGGTTGAACTGTTTTTGAAAAATAATTATGGTCTTGTTCGTGGCGAATATTTCTTGTATTTTGGCGCAATAGAACCTAAAAAAAATGTGGCTAGAGTCATTGATGCTATGCGTATGGCAAATACAGACTTACCGTTGGTTATTGTGGGTAAAAATGGTTGGTTGTTTGATGATGTGACCAGTCGATTGAATTCAACTAAGGCACAAGAAAAATTAACAGCAACTGAAAAAATTCTACGTATTGAATATGTACCGTTTGAACAGCTAATGTATTTAGTTAAAGGTGCTAAAGCTTTGGTATTCCCATCCTTGTATGAGGGATTTGGTTTGCCGGTTCTGGAAGCGATGCAAATGGGATGCCCTGTCATTACTGCTAATACTACCTCATTAGCGGAGGTGGCTGAGGATGCTGCGTTCACGGTAAATCCATTAGATACGCAGGCAATTAAGTTGGCCATTGAACGACTTGATCAGGATGATACATTGCGTCAAGAGTTGATTGAGAAAGGCTATGTCCAAGCGCAGAAGTTTTCCCCTGAAAAACACGCAGAACGCTTAGCTGTTGGTTATGAGAAGATCGGATTACACTGGTAATTCAAAGGGTATGGAGTGTTATGAAGGTAAATACCATGTGGGGGGCAGCTTGGCAGTTTCGCCATTTTATTATTTCCTCTGTGCTAAATGACTTCAAACTGCGTTTTATTCGGAGTCGTCTGGGGGGGGTATGGGGTATTCTTCAGCCGTTGGCACAGGTGGCTATTTTCGCATTTATTTTGTCACATTTGATGGCGAATAAATTACCTGGCATTGATAATCCTTACGCTTATGCTATTTACTTGATGGCAGGTACCTTGGCATGGAATTTATTTATTGACGTTATGCAACGTTCACTTACCGTGTTTATTGATCATGGCAATATGTTGAAAAAGATTGCTTTTCCGCGTATCAGTTTGCCAATTATTGTGGCAGGGAGTGCGTTGTTGAGTAACATACTGTTGTTGTTGGCAACGTTATTTATTATGTTGATTCTGGGGCATATGCCTAGCATGTATTTGGTGTGGCTGCCGTTAATAATCATAATCACTTTAGCGTTAGGTTTGGGTTTTGGTTTAGTCTTGGGAATTTTGAACGTATTTTTGCGTGATATTGGGCAAATCGTACCGATTGTTTTGCAGTTTTTGTATTGGTTTACACCGATTGTTTATATGGCGACTATTATTCCAGAATATTATCGTTACTGGATGACTTTCAATCCGTTATACCCCATTGTGGAGGCGTATCATGCTGTTTTGGTGTTTCACCGTATGCCGGAATGGGATGGTTTATTGTCAGTGGCTGGCTTGGCACTGGTCGCTTTAATCATGGCAATGGTGTTATTCCGCAAAGCAAGCGCAGAGATGGTGGATATGCTATGAGTATTTTAGAAGTCCATCAGCTTGGGAAGTCGTATCGGCAATACACGTCAGAATTGCATCGTGTGTTAGGCTGGTTCGGCTTAGGGCGTGCGCCAGTGAGTGAGCATTGGGTTTTACGAGACGTGAGTTTTACGATTCAACCCGGTGAGGCTGTTGGGATTGTGGGACAGAATGGTGCGGGTAAAAGCACACTGCTGAAGCTGATTACGGGAACACAATTTCCAACCACAGGGAGTGTGGTCATTCATGGGCGTATTGCGGCAATACTTGAATTAGGAATGGGATTTAATCAAGATTTGACGGCACGCGAAAATGCTTTGCATACGGCAGGGCTTATGGGTTTTTCCCGCGATGCAGTGCAAAATCGTATGCCGGATATCGAAGCTTTCGCCGAAATTGGTGAGTATTTTGATAAACCTATGCGTATGTATTCCAGTGGAATGCAAATGCGGGTAGCGTTTGCGGTAGCAACGGCGTTTCGGCCGGATATTTTGATTGTGGATGAAGCCTTATCGGTGGGCGATGCGTATTTTCAGCATAAAAGCTTTAACCGGATTCGTGAGTTCCAGCAGCAGGGGACGACATTACTGTTAGTGTCACATGACCACCATGCGGTACGTTCAGTGTGTGACCGTGCCATTTTGTTAGAGAAAGGTCGCTTATTAAAAGAAGGTCTTCCTAATGAAATCGTGGATTTTTACAATGCATTGATTGCTGAGAAAGAAGGAAATACGGCTACCATTTACCAAGAAACATTGCTAGACGGCACAGTTAGCACGCTGTCGGGTACGGGTGAGGCAAAGGTGGTGAATATTCAGATACTCAATCAACAGGGTGAGCCTTTAGCAATTATTGGTGTGGGAGAACGAATTACCTTAGCTATTACTGTCATGACGCTAACCGATATACCTCGCTTGGTACTGGGTTATATGTTGCGAGATCGCTTGGGGCGTCCCATTTTCGGAACTAATACGGATTTATTGGAACATGTATTGGATAACGTGGCAGCGGGTAGTACTATTTTGTACCGCTTTACATTTGTAGCGAATTTAGGTGAAGGAAGTTATTCTATTTCTACTGCCTTGCATAGCAGTTTGACACATTTAGATCATAATTATGAATGGCGTGATTTGGCGCATGTATTTGAGGTGACTAATTTACACTATGCGCCGTTTGAAGGATGTAATTGGCTAGAGCCATGTATTGACATCCAGTTAACTAATGATGGTGGGGTTTTATCATGTTAAGAGCATTCGTGTGTCGGATTAAAGCCTGGATAAGTACTTCCACTGAAGTACATTCAACCTTGCCTGATACAGATTTTGACACCTTTTACCATACTCTTGAACAGCATTTTCGTGGCTCTGAGGAGACTATTTATCAGCGTATGCAGGAGTCTTACCAATATATTCAAGCGCATTTAGGTGATATAATGTCACCAGCGTTGGATATTGGTTGCGGACGAGGTGAGTGGTTAGCAGTATTAAAAAAACAGGGTATTCAGGCCCAAGGGATTGATAGTAATCGTGTCATGGTGAAAACCTGTGTTGATAAAGGCTTAACTGTCCGTGAAGCAGATTTATTTAAATATTTGCGTGGCTTGCCAGATAATTCGCTAGGTTTTATTAGTTTATTTCATGTGATTGAGCATCTACCCGTGAATAGCTTGTTAGTGGTGTTAGCGGACATACGACGGGTATTAAAACCGGGCGGGAGGGTATGGCTAGAAACACCTAATCCAGAGAATTTGATTGTCGCCGCACATCGCTTTTATATGGATCCTACGCATCAGCGCCCATTGCCGCCTGATTTGATGAAGTTTGTGTTGGACTATCAAGGCTTTAGTGATACCGGTATTCACCGTTTTCAACCTGTGGGCATTGAGCACCATTTAGTGGGTGATGATGCGCTAACTGAGCGTTTTAATCATCTCATGTATGGTGCTCAAGATTACGCTGTATCCGGCCTTAAGTCGTAACTTTATATGTTTAAGTCTTATAC
Organism: uncultured Thiothrix sp.; assembly: GCA_964420315.1. GTDB lineage: Bacteria > Pseudomonadota > Gammaproteobacteria > Thiotrichales > Thiotrichaceae > Thiothrix. The sequence goes on from CAYQTB010000030.1 coordinate 10,368, forward strand.
TACGCACTGTGAAGATGCCATCTTATGGTCGTTATTAGGAAAATTGCCCCAAGGGTTTTTTCTGACGGTGGAGGCAGAGCCACCGCTGCAAAGTGCCATGACACAAGGGTTTTATGCTTACGGTTGGCGTGGACTGAATGTTATCGCTAATCCCAAAGGGCATGAAATGTTGCTGGCATTGCGTCCTGATGACCGTCATCTGTATGCGCGAGTAGCCGCCAGTGATGAGAGTTTGGTGCAACAGGCAGATCCGGTGGTATTAACTTTGGAGGCTATTTGTCGTTACTATGCCCCTCCAGTGTTTGAGTTATTGCACCTAGGCAGCGCCTTGGATAAGGCTGCTGTAATACGCAGTTTGCAGTGGCGGGATTACCGTCCACGGGTCGTGTTGGTGTCTGTCGGTACGGCAGAGGGGCTAGAATGGGAAAAACTTTTAATTCAGCAAGATTACCATTTTATACGCTTGCTAGGTTATCAGCGTGTGTATTTAGCCGCAGAACAAATGCCTTTAGCCACAGAATGGTTAGCGAATCCGCGCTGTTGGGATGAGCCGTGTGTTTGGCACAAAGAGGCTGATTTAACAGCATTAGCGCGTGATCTGGATGCGTGCTGCTGTGAATTAATCTTAAAAGAGCAGCAGTATCAGGTTTTGCGGGTGGAGCATTCGCGGGTATTGAATGAGTTACACGCTGTTTATGCCAGTAAAGCATGGCGTATAACGCTGCCATTACGCTGGTTCAGTCATTATGGGAAAATAGTATGGCGACGACTTCGCAGCATAACAGCTCCGTGAATACCATTCTTTACCGCTTTGAGGGTCCCTTCGAGAGTAGTTACAGCCTCGCGGTAGTGAACAGGGAAATGGCACGTGCATTGGAAGCATGGCATCCCGGTACGGTGGCTTTGTATGCGACTGAAGGTCCCGGCGATTACACCCCGGATGTCAGTGGCTTACAGGATGATGCGCTCATTATTGCGTTATGGGAACGCTATCTGACGTGCCCTAACAGCGTTCCATTGGTGACATTGCGTAACCTGTATCCGCCGCGTGTCCACGATATGACAGGCAAACTCCATGTGATGAATAACTATGCGTGGGAAGAGAGTATTTTCCCCCGTGCTTATGTCGATGCATTCAATCAGCATTTACACCTATTAGCTGTAACGTCCCAATACGTGCGTAAGGTGATGGTGGATAGCGGCGTAAGCGTACCCATCGTGGTCACGGGAAATGGGGTTGATCATATTTTGCGGTATCCGGTTGAACCTGTTGCCTTGACGACCACCAAGGCGTTTCGCTTCTTGCATGTGTCCTCCTGTTTTCCGCGTAAGGGTGTTGATGTCCTGCTGGATGCGTATACACGAATGTTTACTTGCCATGATGATGTGGTGCTGGTGATTAAAACGTTTCCTAATCCGCACAATACCGTGGCACAACAAATTCAGGTGTATCAAGCGCGTGATCCCGCTTGTCCGGCTATTGAAGTGATTAGTGGAGAATTGAGTACGGGACAAATGAACAGTTTGTACGCTCAAGCCCATGTTCTGGTTGCCCCATCGCGTGGCGAAGGTTTTGGAATGCCAATCGCGGAAGCGATGCTGTGGAATGTGCCTGTGATTGTGACGGGTTATGGTGGGCACACGGATTTTTGTACGCCCGATACTGCTTGGCTTATTGATTATGAGTTTGCTAATGCTCAAACACACCTGCAACAGTTTGATTCGCTGTGGGTCGAGCCGAGTGCTGTTCATTTGGCAACGCTCATGCGTAGTTTTTATGAACAATCCAATACGGCGGCAGGGCGGGCTGCCATTAAAATACGTACTGATAATGCTCGCCAAGTTATTGAAGCAACAGGACGTTGGCAGCATGTGGCAGAACGTTTACTGGGTGGATTGGGTGCGATACAAGTGGCAGGTAGTGTTGCCCCAGATGGCTCTAAGATGGCTTGGGTGACAACATGGAATAGCCGTTGCGGTATTGCAAGTTATTCCGCTTTTTTGCTACAACATTTAGCAGGTGATATTCAGGTATTGGCCAATACCCATGCTACCTTGGTTGAGACGGATGGGGATTCTGTGACCCGTTGTTGGACGGCTTTAGGGGCTAATCCACAAGCGGATACCTTGGATGCGTTAGAGGCGGTTTTAGTGGCAGGTCATTATCACCGCGTGGTAATTCAATTCAATTACGCTTTTTTTGATTTAACGGCTTTAGCAGCAAAGTTAGTGGCATGGCAAGCGCGGGGTATAGCGATTTACCTGTTTTTTCATGCGACTCGTGATGTCATCCATGATGGGGTATTGCGCAAGTCACTACGTCAACTGGGTGAAGCGTTGCGGGGTTGTCGCCGTCTTTTTGTGCATAGCGTAGCAGATATGAACCGTTTAAAACGTTTCGGTTATGTGAGTAATGTGACATTAATCCCGCACGGTGTGATCTATGCACCTGAAATTACCGTCCGCCCTTTGCGTGGTGATGGGGTATTTAGAATAGCTACCTACGGGTTTTTATTGCCGGGGAAGGGAATTCCCGAATTGATTCGCGCATTTAACCTGTTATTAATACAATTTCAGGCAAACCGCGAGCATTACCCTTTCCACGCTTTACGTCTCGAATTATTCAACGCGCTTTACCCCGGTGAGGCATCAGCACAAGCGTTACAACATTGTCAGGCGCTGATTGAGACACTCGATTGCGCTGCCAGTGTTAGCTTACACACCGAATACCAGACAGATGAGCAGGCGCTGGAATGTTTGAATGCGTGTGACATGGTGGTGTTTCCCTATCAGCAAACCGGGGAGTCTTCCAGCGGCGCAGTACGCATGGGGTTAGCGTCGGGTCGCCCGGTGGTTTGTACCCCCTTAGCCATTTTTGATGATGTAGCTGATGTGGTGCATTTCGTGCCCGGCATTAGCCCGGAAGCGCTGGTACAAGGTTTAGCTGGATTATTGTGTGATCCTCAACGTTTGCAAAGCCGACACGAGCCACAACAGCAGTGGTTGCAAGCTCATGCTTGGTCAGCCATTGCTAAACGCTTGGAGGCTATTTTTCAGGAAGCGATGTAGGTTTCCGTTCACCTAACCACTCTAGCTGCATATCAAGCAGTGCAATGTCAGCTATACCGTCCCAATACAGGCGAAATTCATACAGACCATTCCCGTGTTCCGCATCGAATTCGACTGAGAGTTGACCGTTGGTGCCGTCTGTTCCCATTAGTGAAAATACTTGGTGTTGGGTGTCGTCATTAGCCGTATAGACATCGCCATTGCCGCCTTGTTGATGTTTAGGCAGGTTTAAGCGGTAGTCGATTTGTAAACGGTAATGACCTTCAGGAAGCGGTAAGTATGGTCCATAACTCAAGTACCCCGGTGAATCCTGTTGTGCGATGGCTTGCCGCGTGTTATTGAGAATAAAGCCTGTCTGACCGGGTAGTTTAGAGATGCTTAAATGGTATTGCACGTGGCGATAATCTGGCGCAATCCATCCGGCGCTGACGACCGCAGCGATCAGTATGCCCCCGATTAGTATCAGCCAGTATGGTTTAGGGGCTTTTGTGCGGTAAGCCGTCCAAATGCCGGTTAAGACGATACTGAATGTGATCAGTATCCAAGCTAGATTGGCAGGGTGCTGGTATGCCCATGCGGCTTTAAATAAAATGGGGAACCATTCGTAAACAGAGCCATAAAACTCGGCATATTCATAAACATAATTACGTCCGCGATTATAGAGTTCAATAAATCCACTGGCATAACCCAAATAGAAATAACTTTGTAATAGGATGCCGCTCACCGTGATGGTAACGAAGGTTCTCGGATAATGGGTTCCCAGCTTAACCAATCCGAGCAATGTTGGAATAATGAAAATCACATAAGCTGACCACTGGAAGCGTCCCAAAAAAGAATAACCGCCGTACCAAGCATTGTGTAATCCATTCGGGACGATCAACCCTAGAAAGAGTAATGCCCATACCCATGCCAAGTTTCGATAGTACTTAAATAAGAATCCCAACATAAACAAACCAACAAACATAATGGGATTCTGGAGTAAAAATCCATGATTCTGGTCAATGAATAAACCAATCAACACAACCAATGCCGTTTGGCTTATTTCTAAGCCAGCCCCTTGATAAGGGTAAGGACCAGATAATTTCCCAAAGGCATAATAATGGTAGACAAATATCGCTACAATCGAGGCTATTAATAGTAAACCGAAACGAATCGCGCGTTGATCACGTTGCGTGTGACGATAATCCACATATGACATCGCTACACCTAAGATCAACATAATGGGTATGAATTTAATTTGTAGCCAGGGTAAATAAACAATGAGTAGCATCCACCCAGTAGTCAAGCGTAAAGGCTTATGGTGGTGGTGGGAAAATAGCCAATATAGCCCAGCCAATGTAATACTTCCTGCCAATAAATCGGGAAAAACTTGTCCTGCGGCAGGTAATAATGGCATGGATAAACTCACGAGTAGCGTGGCGTAGAAACGTATGCTAGGCGTAGTCGTTAATAATCCAGTAAATTTCCATGCCAATACCACTATTGCTGCATTGAGCAGGATCAAAAACACCTTCGCTCCCATCACACCGCCAATGATGAGCGGAATACCCAGTAAAAGTGGTAAACCAAGGTTATGCACGTTGTACATACCGCGTGGTCCGTCAACCCCATGCGTATTGGCAGGCGTCGGTTTTGCATCGGCAGGGGCTAATCCACCGGGATAAATAGCTTGTTGTTGAAATTCTTCCTGATAAGGTCGTGTTTGCTCCAATTGTCCGTATTGGAACATGCCTTTAGCCATAACTAAATAATGTGGCTCATCACCCGTCACGGTGTTTTTATCCTGTATATACCAATAGGTGACAAGAAACAATGTTAGGATAAAATAAATGCTTAGCAAGATTGCGAGTGGTTTTTGTTGTATTAGCTTAGCTGGATTCATAATGACAATCGCTTAAAAATACGTTCTGGAATAGCTCGAATAATTAGCATGATATAATGCCACCAAACAGGTAAATAAACGACATCTTTTTGTTTGTTGATGGCTTTTATAATCCCTGCGGCAATGGTTTCAGGTTCTGCCCATAAAGCACCCTTTTTAAAAGCGGCAGTCATCGGTGTATTCACAAAGCCGGGTTTTATGGTTAATACGTGTACGCCGCTTTTAGCTAAACGGTTGCGTAAGCCTTGTAAAAAAATGGATACTGCCCCCTTAGCCGTGCCGTAAATATAGTTGGATTGTCGCCCCCTATCGCCAGCTACTGAACTGATGACAGCGATGCATCCACGTTGTTGTTGCTCAAAGTAATTGGCGAGGGGCGTTAGCAGTGTAATGACGCTGAGGGCATTGATATGCAATTCTTGCAGTGTCAATTCAATACTCTGTTCACACGCTGGTTGATTGCTGAGTGTGCCGTGTGCGACTAATACCCTATCCAAACCATCGAGTTCAGCAATAGCCTGATCCAGCAGGTTTTGGTGCTGCTCAAGTGCTTGCGCATCAAACGGCGCATAAGCAACGGCACTCGCCCCACGTATGCGCAGATCGTTGGCTAAATCGCTCAGGCGTTCTTGATCCCGTGCTAACAAATACAGTTGGTCGCCACGCTCAGCAAAGCAACGCGCGGTCGCTTTGGCAATCGCCGAAGTTGCCCCAATGATAAGAATTTTTTGCATTAGTCTAATCCTAGACGTTGTGATTGAAGGGAGGCGAAATGTCCAATAGCACCGTATTGTTCGCGTACCGCTTGAAATTTTTCCCACTGCGGGTAACTGCGTTTGAATGTTGCTTCACTCATGCGCGCATCCTTCGCTAAATACAGCCGTCCGCCAAAATCCAGTAGCAGGGCATCCAATTCATTCAATAGTTCCAGCACGCCGGGTGCTACTTTAAAATCCAAGGCTAAGGTGTAACCCTCAGTAGGGAATGAAAGTAGATTGGCGTTGGCTTTGCCAAAGGCTTTGAGTACTGCAAGGAATGAGCCACGCTCGGAGCGGGCAATACGTTGTAGTATCGTGCGTAAGCCTTCGATGCCTGCTGCTTGGGGAATAACACACTGGTATTGCACGAAGCCCTGTTTCCCATACAGTCGATTCCAGTGATGGATACCATCTAAGGGGTAGAAAAAAGGTTCGTAGTGGCTATGTTGCGTGCTTTGCTGCTGGCGAATACGCCGATAATAAAGCGCGTTAAACGCACGAATCGAATAGTGATTGAGCAAGTGATGTGGCATATCGACGGGAATACTGAGCTTGCCAGTACGCCCTGCATGAAGTTCTCCACTGGTGGCGTGTTCCCCTAGCATCAATAGCGAGCGCCCTAACGACGCACCGCTGGCAAGGCAATCAATCCAAGCAACCGAATAGGTGGCGCGGTGATGTTCTGCAAAGAGTGCTAATGCCGTTTCAAGGTTGGCTGCTTTGTAAGTGGTTTGGTGTATATAAGCACTTTGGATGGCATGTAATTGCAGCGTTGCCGTCAAAATCAGCCCTGTCAAGCCCATTCCTCCGCAGGTGGCATGAAACAATTCAGGGTGTTCGGTACGTGAACAGCTTATCCGGCGACCATTACCCAGCAATAATTCAAGGCTTGAGACGTATTCACTGAAACAGCCGTGTTGATGGTGATTTTTGCCGTGTACATCACCCGCAATTGCACCGCCAACACTGATAAATTTGGTGCCGGGTGTGACCGGTAAAAACCAGCCTTTGGGAACAAACACACTGAGTAGCGTTGCCAGATTCACACCCGCATCACACCTTAACTGCCCGCTATGCGCATCAAAATGCTGCAAGCAATCGAGTTGTCGGGTGTTCATCACGTAGTCGGCTAACGCGCTATCCCCATAACTACGCCCCATGCCCTGAGCAATGAGTGGCATAGCCTGCGCGATGATATGTGATTGGCAGGCGTTGAAAGATGTGGGCGTCGTCACATCACCTTGATGCTGGGGATAACGCCCCCAGCCGGATAATACCGTTGGCATTGCTGGTGCGCTATCCGATAAAGACATGCTTTTTATCTAACCTGTATTTTATGCTGTAGCCTATGCTTAAGCCAATCACGCCGCCGGTATACCGTAACAAATCGTCTTGAAACCAGTAGTGAAAGCCAAACTCAAATCCCCAGAAAATCAGTGTCGTGAATATCCCTGTGAAGGTGTAAAGTAAAAATGTTTTATTATTGTGTGCCAAGCTATTGGTTTTAAACTGAAATATGTACCGTTTGTCGAGCCTGTATTTTACAAGCAAGCCGATGACTGTCCCACCTAACACGGATAACTCAAGCTGAAAACGTTCCCCATAAATATGCATGATGACTGCTTGTGTTCCAATATTTGCTATGATGGCAACCAACGCGAATAGTGCGTAGGCAATGGCTAAGGTCATGAATGCTTATCCAAAAGGTAGAATTGGTTGTGAATAATATAGTGCCACATCATGCTTTGCTATCAAAACTCGCTCCCTTAATCCGCTTGATGCGTCCACGTCAGTGGGTGAAAAATGCATTTGTTTTGGCACCGTTATTATTTTCAGGGCTATTTTTGGATACAGGAGAGCTGATTAAAGCGTTATGGGCAACGTTATTATTTTGCCTGACTTCTTCTTTTGTTTACATTATCAATGATATCCATGATAGGGAACGTGATCGGCAGCATCCGCTAAAATCCAAGAGCCGTCCTTTGGCGTCGGGTGCAATTTTGCCACGTGATGCAATGATTTTATTAGCTTTCTTAGGGCTTATTGTTTTATCAGGTAGTCTGACAACGCCTGCTGTCGGTGCTGTGTTATTTGTCTACATTGTCATGAATCTGGGTTACACGTTTTGGATGAAGCATGAGCCAGTGTTGGATATTTTTACCATTGCCAGTGGCTTTGTGTTAAGGGTGTACGCGGGGGCAATGGCGTTGGATGCACCAATGTCAGGCTGGATGTTTGTCACCACATTGTGTTTAGCCCTGTTTCTTGCTGCCGTTAAGCGCCGTCAGGAATTGTTACAAAGTGGCACAGAGGGGCGCAAGGTGTTGGAAAAATACTCAGTAGCATTGGTGGAGCGTTATGCTGAAATGTCGGCAACAGGGGCGTTAATTTTCTACAGCTTATTCATTATGTCGGAAAAACCGGACATGATCATGACCATTCCTGTCGTCTTATTTGGTTTGTTCCGTTACTGGTATGTCGTGGATATGCTGGAAGGCGGAGAATCCCCCACTGATGCAGTATTTAGTGATCGGCAACTACAACTGACGCTGCTGATTTGGCTTGTATTGTGTGTTTGGTTACTGTCATTAAGCTAAATGGGGATTATTGTTGCTGACGCTGTGATAACAGTCACATTTCTTTTTAAAGAATTTCTTTATCATGAGGCATCGGGCAAAATGGCGCTTAACAAACGCAACGGAGGTATTTCATGAGAATCATCCAGTTACTCGTGTTGTGGGGTATGATTGCATTCAGTTCGGCAGCAATGGCTAGCAGCGGTCAATTAGTCGGTGAAGTTGTGTTTGTAACGGGTTCTGCACAAGTTCGTCAGAATCCTCCGCTGGATTTACAAGTGGGGATGCCCATTTTCGTTGGCTCTACGTTGGCGACTAATGCCATTGGGCATCTGCACATTCGCACGATAGATGGTGCATTTCTCAGTTTGCGTTCCGATTCTGTGGTTAGCATTGCTCAATATAATGTGGATGCGCAGAATCCCGCTGCGAATCAAATTCGCTTGGATGTTCAGCGTGGTGCGGTGCGTTCCGTAACCGGTAAAGCAGGTGAAGCCAATCGCCCCGGTTTTCGTTTGAATACGCCAGTAGCCGCCATTGGGATTAGAGGTACAGATTTTACTGTTTTCACCGATGCGATGTCCTCTACTGTGAGTGTACGCCAAGGTGGCGTTGTTGTTGCGCCATTCAGTTCAGTCTGTAGTCGTCAAACGTTGGGTGCTTGTGGGGGCAGTCAGGCTGTCATGTTATCTGCTTACGATCAACAAGTTGTTGCAGAAGTTAATGTAACGCAGGCGAGTCTAGTACCCACACAGAATGCGGCGCGAGTTCCTGATGCTATTAAGCCTGCTCACCCGGTTGAAGATAAGCATGTCCAAGAGTCACGTGAAATGTCGACTTCTCAAAAAACTGCTCCGCCCCCGCTTACTGTCGAACCTGAAAAGCAAGCGCAAACATCAGATAAATCAAGTGTTTCCATGATTAAGACTGCTGCCAACCCAAATGGTACAGAACGTTTGTCGAGCAGTGCGACAGCATCGGTTGCTTCATTATCGCCGGTTAGTACGGAAATTGGTCCTAAGGAATCCGTTACGTCCGAGTTGGCTAGCAATATCATTGTACAAGAACGTGCTGATGATAGTGGTAAGGTCATCAGTAACGCGATAACTAATCAAATGAATTTAGTGAGTTCAGGCAATGCTAATGCCCCTGCTGTTCCTGTGCCCCCAACCGTAGAGGCGCCAGCAAAATCCCAAGTCTTCCATTATGGGCGTTGGTCAAGCTATGCCGAAAACGCTGCGCAGGATATTGTGCGTGATCCAACCCGTAATCGTCAGGTATTTGCCGCTAACAGCATACACTTGATCGGTAGCACCGAAAAAGTCGCAGGCAGCTTGCCCATACCGGAAAATAGAGCAGGTGTTGTCGATTTTACATTGGATGCAGGGGAAGCCGTGGTGCGTCGGGGTGATAGAATTATTCCCGCGACAATCAGTAACCCCACGTTGCAAATTAACTTTGACACCAATCGCTTTGATACACGGCTGGACGTGACCTCGGCTGGTTTGGAGCGGGGAACAGAGTATTTGTCAGCTCAAGGCACGCTGGGTGAAACGGGGTTACTGCGCAGTGACTCAGGCACATCCACCATGTCAGTGTCGGGCGCGATAGACAGCTCTGCTACACAAGCCGGTTACATTTACGAGAAAAGTGATGTCGGTATTTCCGGTGCGACCACATGGTTAGCGCAATAAGCGCCTGCATTAGCGGGCGAGTATAGCCATTGTTAAAGCGTTTTATCATCATTACCATGATGGTATGTCTCGTGGGGGGGTATGTGTGGATACCCTCCAAGTGGCATCCCACTGTTTTGACGTATTTGGAGCTGTTTGCTTACGATTTACGGATGGCATTAACTGCGTACATCACGCATGGGGATAAGCCTGTTGCGCTAAATCCCCAAGTCGTGGTCATTGATATTGATAACGCCAGTTTAGATAAGGTAGGGCGTTGGCCTTGGTCTAGGAATACTTTTGCGACGCTAGTGCAGCGTTTACGTCAGGATTACCAAGTCGACGGCATTGGGCTTGATGTCTTATTTGCGGATGAAACCTGCGAAGGTGAAACCGACAATAGTTCCCTCCAACAAGCGTTACAAGCCAATTTGCCCGTCATGGCGGTATCCTTCCAAAGCCAACTCACCGAAACACTGCTGCGCGATGGGCAGTTAGGCGCAGGCGTGACCTTGGAGGGTGTTGCGAATGTCGAACCTTGGTGGGGACAAGCAACGGGGTATGTTGCCAACCTCACGCAATTTCTTACCCCCGATGCGTATACCGGGCATATTTCCCCGCAGCGTGATGTGGATGGTAAAGTGCGTCGCCTCAAACCCATTTATCAATGGGAAAACGCCTATTACGACACCTTGGCATTGGCGATAGTGCGTCAGCGTTTCCAGACCAAAACCCTGGTGTGGGAACAGGATCTTGCCCATTGGTTTGACTCGCAGCGGTTGCGGGTGCAAGCACCTGATACGCAACTGAGTATTCCCGTTAACCGTGCTGGCGAGGTATTAATTCCGTACACGCAATATCAGGATTATTCACCTTACGAACGCATTTCTGCGTACAAAATTTTGCAACAAGACCCTGACATTGATCTTTGGGGCAAGTTCGTACTGATTGGCTCATCGGCGACAGCACAAATGGATATTGTCGCCAGCCCACTGAATCCGGCATTACCGGGTGTCGAAGTACACGCCTCCATGTTGGCAGCACTGCTGAATCCAGAGACGCATTTCAAGGTGGAACCCTATCACGCCTCGCTATTGCAAACGTTACTGATTATGCTGATTACCGGGCTGCTGCTCTGGGCAAGGCAGCACAGTGCATGGCTGGTGTTGGTGGTTGGCCCATTGCTGCTAGTGGCGTGGTTAGGGGGAAATGTTGCGTTATGGTCACAATGGCACATTGCACTGGCGATATTGCCCCCTATTTTACTGATTGTGTTGGTGCTAGGGTATTTGCTAATCAGTGATTTTCTGGATATTCAGGCGCGTCATCAGCATGTGCGGCGTTTATTCAGTTATTACCTACCCGAACCGGTGGCACAGCGTCTCGCCAGTGAACAACGCAATCACGATTGGTTAAAAGCCGAGCGTCGCGAAATGACGGTGATGTTTGCGGATATCCAAGGGTTTACCACATTAGCCGATTCAATGGAGCCTGAGGCAGTGGCGGCGATTACGTGGGAATTATTTACTGAGTTAACGGGTGTGATTCACGCCCACGGTGGCACGGTCGATAAATACATGGGAGACGCTGTGATGGCATTTTGGGGCGCACCGCTTCATGACCAAGCCCATGCAGAACACGCGGTTGGGGCAGCACGTGCCATGCAAGTTGCTGTTCAAAATATGAACGCTAAGATTTTTAATGAAAAAAATCTGGATATTCAATTAGGTATTGGTATCAACACCGGCGTTATGGTGGTAGGCAACTTAGGCTCATCACAACGTCATACCTACACTGTCATGGGGGCTGAGGTCAATAAATCATCTGCTATTCAGCAGCTTACTCGTGAGCAGGGTTATGCTATACTGGTTGGCGAAAATACGGCTGCACAACTCGCTCAGAATGTGGTTATTGATTTGGGTTTAATCGGCAGTAAAAAGCTCCCTTATAAAATTCGAGTCTTTGCGGTAGGTGGCGCTAAGCTGCACTGACGCGGCGACCTTACCAGCAAGGATAATGGATGTTTCTCAAGCAACATGCTTTGTCAGGTTTTGTGTTCATGTTTTGGGTGTTTGGGGGAAATAGAGCGATTGCCTGCGGGCAAGACGCAGCCACGGCGCACCTTTACCAACAAGCCATTACTTTGTTTGATAGTGGTGCTTACGCTGAAGCCCTACCGTTATTTGAACATGTTTATGCACAAGAACCTTTATGCATTGGCGCGAAATTAGATATTGCCGCAAGCTATTTTCGGTTAGAGCAGTACGCGCCTGCCCACCGTTTATTCCAAGAAATTCTGACTACTCCGGGTATACCTGAAGGTATACGCCAGCAATGTGAAGGCTTTCTGTTGATCATTGATGAAAAAATATCAATCGCTAAGCCCTTAACGGTTGGTAAGTTGCCACGCTTACAAGTATCAGCAGGTTTGGGCGGTAGTGATAACGTCAATAATGGGTTGCGTTTTGACCATTTGGCGCTTGGCGGTGGGGATGACCCCCTGATTTTGTCTTTGGGTGACAATGCTAAAGCCCATTCTGGCAGTTGGCATGATGTAGAAGTCGCGGTAAATAAACCCCTGCCCGTATTGGATCAGTTAGAAACACAGGCACAATTGACGGTCACATGGCGGGATAACCATCAGAACGATCATTTAGATCTTGCAGTGATGCGCGGCATGATTGAAATGAAACCCGGTGATTGGATGAGTGACATAGAGCCGCGCTTCGTCTTGTCTGGGGGGGCGGTACGCTTAGATAATGAATCGTATCGCCAAGATGCCGCCGTTGCCGCTCAAGTCCAGGTTCCCAATCCGTTATTGGATAAGAAAATTGCACTGAGCTATCAGTTAACCGATAGTCACTACACAACGCCTAAAGTCGTTGAGAATAACAGTGTTTCGCACCGCGTGGGGGTGGGAGTGCCGTTGCCTAGCCCCGCCAAGCCATTGCAGTTGACCGTGGATATGAGTCATCAATGGCCAGATAGTGCAGAGCGTTTAGCGGACTACGCGGAAACGTCAGTGCGGTTTCGGGCTAATTATCAACCACCTGAGCGCAAATACGGGCTATCTGCCAGTTACCGTGTGTCGCAACAGCGTGATCGTGAGGTATACAATGAAACCGCTTTCCCTGGTAAGCGGCGCGACCCGACCCAACAGGTGGTGAATCTGGGGTGGTCATGGCAAGTAAAACCTGATTTAACCTGGGAGGCGCGTATTCAGGCGCGTCAACAAGACTCGGATATTCCCTTATTTGAAAGTCAAGCAGTTGATGTCACTACCGGTATTCGTTGGCAGTTAGACTAAACACTCAATCGTCTTCGATCAAACGGCGTAGATTGGGGATGTCTTCTATGTGCAGATTTTTGCCCTCTTTGCGTACTAAACCTTCCTCAGACAATTGGCTTAATGCTCTGGAAATGCTTTCGCGGGTCGTGCCTAGCAAAATACCTAAGTCGTATTGCGTTGGTAAATTTTTCACGCAAACTTTCTGCCCCGGTTTGAGTTCCAAGGGAAGTTGCCCTAACAAGTACGAGGCTAAACGATTAACAATGTTTTGTTGTTGCAACACCATGCGGTGCAAATTGTTTTTGCGGATTACGGATGCTAGGTTTTTCATCACCCGTTGTGAGACTTGCGGAACGGTATAAATCAAGGTTTCCGCGTCTTTCACGTTGATGGAAGCGACTTCACAGCGTGTGGTCGCCTGCACCGCTGCCGAGCGTGGGTGACCATCAATGACTGCTAATTCGCCAAAGTGGGTAGGGCCATCAATAATCGCTAACGCAATTTCTTGCCCTTGACGGTTCATGTCTAACATCCTGACTTGCCCGCTGAGCAGAAAGAACAGGCGTTGTGAAGTGTCATGGCGTTCAATAATGTAGTCGCCACGATTGGCTTGTTCCAATCGTGTGACTTTCGCCAGCCATTCGATAGCCGACTCTGGTAGGTCAACCAGCAATGGAACTTGTGTCAATAATTTTAAAGATGCTGCTTTCATGATAAGTGATCTTGTTATTCACGGTTCATCAAGGTTTGTGTACATAAGACTAGCACAGATGGTAAATATCGCGTTGTGGTTTGCTTGATAAATTTTATACATTAGTGAGAAATAATAAATTCTTGTGATAAGAGTCACATCAAACGCCCCGCTAGGCTGATAAATTACACCTCATGGTCAGCATACAAATAACTGATGACCAAAAATTGTTCTCAACCAAGTCAACACAATTAATTTCTTTTAAGGAGAAATCGCAATGGCAACTTTAGCTCAACAAGCTTATATCGCAAAATTATACGTCGGCTACTTTGGCCGTTTGATGGATAACGAGGGTCTGAACTACTGGTCTGGCGAACTGGACAAGCGTGGTATGGATGCTGTCGCAAACGGTATCTACGCTGGTGCACAAGGTTCTGACCAAGCAATCTGGGGCATGGGCAACCAAGCTTATGTTGAACAAGTTTACCTGAACGTGCTGAACCGCGCTGGTGATGCAGGAGGTGTGGCTTACTGGACTGGCGAATTGGCGAAAGGCGTCGGTCGTGATGTTGTTGTGCAACGTATTCTGGATGCAACCAACAACCCAGGTAATGAAGCTGACAAAGCGCGTTTGGAAAACATGGGTACTGTCGCGCTGTACTTCGCTAACAACTATGAATCCAACAAGTCTGCTTCTCCAACGGAAACCAAGAACGCGGTAACGGCTGACCCGGCGACTGTTGAAACGGCTAAGAAGATGGTTGATGGTACGCACACTACTACCCCGACTACTCCGGTCAACAAAACCTTCAACCTTGATGACAGCAAGAAAGACTACGCTGATGATGTCAAAGGCGGCGACGGTAACGACACTTACAACATCACTGACTTCAAAACCGCCAAAATCGACGGTGGCAACGGTTCTGACACAGTAAACTTCGTTGACTACGCTGATGGCGTTGAAGTTGACCTGCGTGCCGGTACTGGCCCAGATGGCATGAAAATCACTTGGGTAGAAAACGTTATCGGTACTGAAGGCGATGACACTATCATTGGCAACCACGATGCAAACGTAATCACCATGATGGGTGGTACTGACACCATCGACGCTTACCTCGGTGATGACGTAATCGTTGCGGCTGATATGCAAAACGCGTTGGATTCCACCATTAACGGTGGTTCTGGTAAAATTAACGGTGGTTCTGGTAAAGATACCCTGAAAATTCTGGACAGCGACATTGATCTGACTGCGCTGACGGCTGGACAAGAACTGAAGAGTGTTGAAGTACTGAAAGTTGGTTATGACGGCGTTGAAGA